>JBBSAN010000894.1:0-3079 GCA_038252265.1 Chloroflexia bacterium | reverse complement strand
GTCAGCTACCACACCGATATCAGCGTCTACGACGGCTACTACAACACGAACTGGTCGGGTCTGGCCTCGATTGAAGACAGCAACTGGGACTGGGGCTGCTGGTGCTACGATCATATCGGCCACGCCCACGCCAAGTACAACACCAAGTCCGGCTTCAGCTCCTGGACGATCCAGGGGGTGTACTGCCAGGAAATTAACCACGGGCGCGGCTTCGACCACGACAATTCTGGGGGCTGCATGGGGCTGACCTACTACTCGGGTTCCTCGAACACCCTCAGCTCGCACAACCTCACCGATTTCTACAACCGCTACCGCAATCACTAACCCCACGATAGCTCCCTCGCGGAAAACTGCGGCACTCATCTAGAGGAGGACAACCGATCATGAACAAGCACTTGTTGTGGATCGCCGGACTCGCCCTCAGTCTCGTGCTCGTGGGGCAACTGGCGTTCTATCACGCACAGCAGCCCACCACCGCCGGGCACGCCGCCTGGATCTTCCAGCCGGCGACCTTTCAGGAGGTCGTCGCGCAGGCACCGACGATTATTGAAGCCGAGGTCGTGGCCGTCGCCACCGGGCCGGACCTGGTCAACCCTGCGCCGGGCGAGCCGTCTGGCGCAGATCGGACGCCGACCACCTACAGCACGATGAAAGTGCTCAAGGTCCTGAAAGGCTCGCTCAAGCCGGGCGAACAAGTGGTCATCTTCCGCACCGGGGTCCAGCCCGAGAACGCGCCCCCGCCCCCGACAGACCCCAAGATGACCTATCATCCCCCGCTCGTGCTGGAGGACGACCCGCCCTATCATGTGGGTGAGCAGCATTTCCTCCTGCTCAATCCTGGCCCCGACACGACCCTCCAGCCCGTTTCCCCAGAGGGCCGGTACCAGATTAGCGCGGATCACACCGTGGTCGGGGTGTCGGGGAGCACGGTTTCGCAGAGCGTGACCGCCCACACCGTCCAGGATCTGGAACGCGCCGTCACAGGCGCAGCGCCGATCCTCAACCGCCCCGAGACCGGTCCCACCACCGATCATAGCGACGCGCCCGCCTCGCAGAAGTAAGATCAGGAAGGCGTGTTGATCCGCAGTCCCGGCCCGGCGTCGCCATGTAGGCACCCTTTCGCATGGCGGCGCTGGGCCTTCTCCGGAGCACATCATGCTTGGCACACAAGGGTGGCCCCGCTTCGTTCGTGCCCGCATAGTAGTGTCCGCAAGGAGCCATGCCCAATGTCGCTAAGTGACGGCGCGGTGCCCCCGCTTGGAGGCGATCCGGCGAGTGCCTCGGTGCCCGCGCCCCCGGCGAGCGCAGAGCGGGGGGGCGGGGCGCGCACCGGTTGGCCTCTGCTGGTGGTGGGCAGTTGTCTGGGAGCCGCGCTGCTCGCGACCTGGCCGCTCGCCACCACCCTCACAACCACGATCCCCCTCGGCACCGAAGAGCCGGCGACCGTCGGCCTGTTCAGCATCTGGACGTTGTGGTGGACCGCCAACCGGCTGGCGCATGGCCTGGCCCACTATTGGGACGCGCCTTTTTTCCATCCCAATCTCGGCGTGTTTACCTATTCGGAGCCGGAGCCACTCACCGGCCTCCTGGTCGCCCCCTTGTGGGCGGTGGGCACGCCGCCCGCGCTCATTCACAACCTGGCGCTGTTGGCCCTGCTCACGCTGAACGGGGTATTTGCCGCCCGGGTCGCCCGCGCCCTGGCGCTCCCACAGCTGGCCGCCCTGCTAGCGGGTATCTTGATGGTGACGCTACCCGGGGTCGCCAAAGAACTGGGCGTCCTCAACCTCACTCCCGTGTTTGGGCTGTTGTGGGCATTAGAAGGGCTGATTCGCTTTGGGCGCACGGGGACGAGCCGGGCGGCGGGGTGGGCCGCTGCCGGATTGGTGGTGGCCTATCTCACCTGCCAGCAGTATGCACTGATGTTTGCGCCTTTCGCCCTCGCCGCCGGACTGGTGGCCTGGGCGCAGCAGCCCGACCGCTGCGCCGCCGGACTGCGGCTCGGTCTCGCCGGGGTGGCGGCGGGGCTGCTGATCGGGATCGTGGCCTGGCCGGCCCTCACCCTGCACCAGGAATTGGGTTTTGCCCGGTCAGAGGAGGTCGTCCAGGCCCTGTCGGCCCAGCCTGCGGATTTTCTGACCCGGCCCGGCACCGCCTGGCTCCCGTTCCCCCCACCGGATTTTGCAGATACAGCTGGTCTCTTCCCCGGCAGTCTGGTGGTGGGGCTGGCCGTGTTGGGGGCGGGTATCGGCTGGCGCACCCCGTCGCTGCGGCGCTGGACCATCGGTCTGGCGGGGGGGGTCGGGGGGGCCGCGCTCCTGGCGCTGGGGTTGAACCTGGATCTGGTGGGCTGGCACCCCTTCGCCACCCTCCGGCTGCTTCCCGGTTTCGCCGAACTACGGAGCGCCTACCGGTTTGCGGTCCTCATGCAAATGGGGCTGGTTCTCCTCGCCGCGCTCGGCATCGCCGCAGGCCTGCGCAGCCGTTGGGCCGGGCTGATCGGGCTACTGGCCGTGCTCGCCGCCGGGGAGAATCTGACCCTGCCGGTACCGCTGCTACCGGTCCCACTGAGTCCCACCACCGCCTGGACGACATGGCTGGCCGCGCAACCAGCAGGGACGGTGGTAGCCCATATCCCGTTTCCGGCGGGGGTGCGGGTGGCCGATTACGCACCGGAGGCGTGGCACCTCTTCGCACAAATCGCGCATCAACAGCCGATCGTCAACGGCTACTCAGGCTACTTTCCGCCTGGGTACACGGCGTTTCAGTTGGACATGGCCCGCAACTTCCCCGCCCACGATTTGCTCTGCCAGCTTGCCAAGGGGCTAGGGGTCAACACAGTAGTGGTGGATCAACCCTGGCTCACGGATCACCGGGCGGCGATCACCGCGCAGCAGCCGTTCCTCCAGCCCGTATACAGTGACGCGCAAGTCCAGATTTATCGCCTGCGCATGACCGATAGCGACTGTCCCCTCGCGCCCGGCCCCTGACGTGTGCGCCGGGAACCGGGCTGCGGCGCGGTGCCGTCGCGCCCCGCCCGCCGCACTGCGCCGCAGCGAGACGGCGGAGGCGGAAGTCACTC
>JBBSAN010000893.1:0-3080 GCA_038252265.1 Chloroflexia bacterium | reverse complement strand
TGTGGGGGGGGCGGGTTTTGTTGGGGGGGGGGGGGGGGGGGTCGGCGGCCCAGGTTGGCTCTGCCCCCGCCCCCGGGGCCCCCCAACCCACCCCCGCGCCCCCCGCTCCGGCGGTCCGCGGGGGCCGGGCAACAGCCCGAAGAGCGAGTGCCCGGCGTGCTCAGCTTCTTCTACACTGCGCTATAACTGTGCTATAATAGTACCCTATTCCTCGGTCGGAGACCCAGGCGGAGAGGCAAACCACCAGTAGCGGAGGAGGAACGCGATGAAAGAGCGGACAGGGAGAAAGCGGATCGTTGCGTTAGCGATGCTTGGAGTGCTGTTGGGACTGCTGGTGGGGGTGCTGTCGGCCCCGCCCACCGGGCTGGCGGCGCGCCCGGCGGCAGGCGACGGGGGGCCATTAGCCGCGAAACCACCGCCCCCGGCAGAGGCCCGCCCTCCGGTGCTGGTAGTGCGGCTCTACTTCCGCGACGTGTTCGAGCGCGACCGGCTGGCCCGTGAATGGGGGGCCGATGAGATGAGCACGGCCAACGGCTATCTCACCGTCTGGGCCGACCAGGCCACCTACGATGCCATGCGGGCCAAGGGGCTGAAGGTGGAGATTGACACCGAGACGACGGCCCAGGCGAACAACCCGGTGTTGTTCGGCGGGAGCGGAGTTGACAGCTTCGACGGCGGCTACAAGACGGTGGAAGAGATGCAGACCTTTCTGGACCAAAAGGTCGCCGCCAACCCCACCCTGGCCGAAAAGATCGACTTCGGCAACTCGTGGTGCAAGGATCATGCGGGGTCCTGCACGCGCCCCAGCGCCTACAACGGCTATGACCTGTGGGCGCTGCATATCACCAACCGCGCCATCGGCGGCACCAAGCCGGTCTTCTGGTTCGATGCCGGGATTCACTCCCGCGAGATCGGCACGCCCGAAATCGCCATGCGCTACATTAGCTGGCTGCTCGACAACTACAACACCAACGCCGATGCGCACTGGCTGGTGGACTACCAGGATATCTGGGTCGTGCCGATGCTCAACCCCGACGGCCACCATATCGTGGAAACGGGCGGCAGCAGCCCGTATTCCCAGCGCAAAAACGCCAACAATACCAACGGATGCAGCACCTGGCCCCCAACCAGCAGCACCCAGTTCGGCACCGACCTGAACCGCAATTTCCCCTTCCTGTGGAATTGCTGCGGCGGGTCGAGCGCCGCAGCGTGCGATCAGACCTATCATGGGCCGTCGGCAGGGTCCGATCCCGAAACGCAGTATGTGATCGCCAAGATCCGGTCGCTGATCCCCGACCAGCGCGGACCGAACAACACCGACCCGGCCCCGCTGACCACCACCGGGGTAGTCATGGGGATGCACTCTTATTCCAACCTGAACCTCTATCCGTGGGGCTGGACCACCACCGCCACGCCCAACAATGCCGACCTGGCGAACATCGCCAAGCACATGAGCGCCACCAACGCCGCCCCGGTGGGCAACGGCTATCAGGCCTGCGCGCCGCCCAACTGCCTCTATGCGGTGGACGGCGACTCGGTGGACTGGGCCTATGGCGAACTGGGCGCGGCGGCCTACACCACCGAGATCGAGGGCAACACCTTCTTCCCCACCTATTCCACCATTGACAGCACAATCTGGCCGCACAACCAGGGGATGCTGATCTACCTGGCGAAGATCGCCGGGACGCCCTACCTGACCACCCACGGCCCGGACACAAAGAACGTTGCCACCACCCCCATAACGGTCAGCGTGGGCACCCCGGCGCAACTTGCGGCCACGATCAATTATGCCTGGACGAGTAACACATACAGCCAGAACGTGGCCGCCGCAGAGTATTATGTGGACACGCCGCCCAGCGCCGGGGGCACGGCGACCGCAATGACGGCGACCGACGGCGCGTTCAATGCGACCACCGAGAATGTACAGGCCAGCGTACCAACCGGGAGCCTCTCCGTGGGCCGCCATATCCTGTTCGTGCGCGGGCGCGGGGTGAACAGCTACTCCGGCAACCTAAGCTGGGGGCCGCTCTCCGCCGTCTTCCTCGACGTACAGGCCGGGGGGCCGACGCCCACGCCGACCAACACCCCGTTGCCCGGCCCGACCAACACCCCCACCAACACCCCGACCAACACCCCGACCCCCGGTCCGATCACCTGTAGCGAGGCGCTGACCAATCCCGGCTTCGAGAGTGGCACCACGCCGTGGGTGGCCTCGGCCAGCAACGGCCACACGATTGTCGCCACCACCCGCCCGCACAGCGGCTCTTTCAGTGCCCTGCTGGGCGGCTACAACCGCGCCACCGACACGATCTACCAGCAGATCACCATCCCGGCGGGGGCGACCTCGGCCACGTTGAGCTACTGGTGGTACATGACCACGCAGGAAACCACCCACCCGTGGGACTTCCTGTACACCCGCATCCTGAATACCAGCGGCACGACCCTGGCGACCTTGCAAACGGTTAATGACGGCAGCACGGCCAACACCTGGACCCATCCCAGCTTCGATATATCCGCCTACAAAGGCCAGACGATCCGCGTCCAGTTCCGCGCCACCACTGACAGCAGCCTGACCACGACGTTCTTCGTGGACGATGTCAGCGTGAACGTCTGCCAGTAGCGCGGCACGGATACAATACGTGCTGTGCTAGACGACGGACGATAAGATAAATCTCAGTGGGGCGACAGACACCAACGCACGGACCACCCGTGCGGTGTTTGCCGCCCCGTTCTGTTCGCCCGCCCCTCGTCACAGGCGGCACAACTCTTGCGATACTCCGATGATGACTGTAAGGCCACTCGGCGGGCGTGACGTTGCCGGAGCCTTGCAGCGATTGGCAGTAGGTGTACTAAACTAAAGACAGGAGACCCGAAATGTCGCAGCATGACAGTATCGGCGGATCGTTGATCGTGACAACTAACAAAGGCGGCTACTACGTGATCCCTGAGTCGGCCCTGGAGCCGGTCCGCGCAACGCCGCAACAGCACCAGATGATTGATGAGCTGGCCCGCGAGGAAGGCACCGGATTTTACAGCGGTGCTACCGAATCAGAGGAGAGCGCCGAGTCTGACTTTGCCAG
>JBBSAN010000892.1:0-3084 GCA_038252265.1 Chloroflexia bacterium | reverse complement strand
GTGCCCCCCTCGGCGACCAGGCTCAGCACCACCGAGCGGAAGCCCAGGCTGCCGGTGACGCCCTCCACCACTTGTTGCAAGATCTGGTCGAGCGGGCGGTCGGCGCGCATCGAGTTGCCGACCTGCAAGATGGCGGCCAGTTCCCCGGCCCGGCGGGCCAGGGCGCGGGGCGGCTCCCGCTCCCGTTCATAGCGCGCGGCGTGTTCGATGGCGAGCGCGGCCACGTTGGCGAAGATCTCCATCGTCTCGGCGGTGGCCTGGCCCGGCACGCGCCGGTCCAGTGGCTCATCGACCGAGAGGATGCCGATCAGCCGCCCGCCCTTGCCGATCAGCGGCACGATGAACATATCGTCGGGGTGCCACTGCCCCGGCTCCACGTCTTCCGGCAGGTCGGGGCGGTAGTAGAGCGTGTCGCCCAGCAGGCGTGCTCCGCGCCGGATGTAATAGGACTGGCTGATCTGGTATTGGGGCTGGAACAGGCGCTCGATCTGGTCGAGGCTGCGCCGCCCGCCTTTGAGCTGGCCCCAGGCTTCGTCGGTGAGGCCCGCCGCCGCCGCCCGCACCACCGGGGTGGCCCCGCCGTCCTCTTCGACCAGGCTGAGCACGGCCACGCGGAAGCCCAGGCTGGTGGTGACACTCTCGGCCACCTGCTGCAAGACTTCGGCCAGGGGCAGGTCGGTCCGCAGCGAGTTGCCGACGCGCAGGATGGCCGCCAACTCGGCGGCGCGGCGGGTCTGGGCGCGGTTCTGTTCGCGTTCGCGCTCGTAGCGGGCGGCGTTATCAATGGCGAGGGCGGCGTGCTCGGCCAGGTGTTCGACGAAGTCCACCGCGTCGGGGTTGAAGTGGTCGGGGTCGGTGCTTTCCAGGCTGATCGTGCCGAGGATCTGCCCTTCACGGCGGATGAGGACCGCCAACTGCGCCCGCACTTCGGGCAGCACGGTGATGTAGTCGGGGTCGGTGCCCACGTCGGTGACCAGTTGGGTTTCGTTGCTGCGGATGGCGCGGCCCACGATGCCCTGGCCGACCCGCAACGGGTGCGTCTGGTAGCGGGCGACGATGGCGGGCGGGTACCCCACATCGGCCAGGATGCGCAAGATCTGCCGGTCGGGGTCGTAGAGGGCCAGGATCCCGGCGCGGGCGGTCGTCGCCGCCATGGCGCGCTCGACCACCAGTTGGATGATCTGCTTCAGGTCGAGGCTGGCATTGATCTGGCGGTCGATCTCTTCGATGCTGGAAAGCTGGGCCACGCGCTGGGCCAGGGCGGTGTCGGTGCGCTCGTAGAGGGTGGCGTTCTCGATGACGACGCCCGCCTGGGCGGCCACGGTGGCGAACAGGCGCAGGTGGTCCTGGTCGTAGGCGTCGTCGCGCTCGTAGTCCTGCACGGCCATTGCCCCGATCACCCGGTCGCCGACCAGCAGTGGCACGCCCAGGTAGCTGCGGGGCACTTCCCCGACGACATCCAACCCCCAGCTACGCACCTGGGCAGCCACGTCGCCGCTGAGTTCAAGCGGTTCGCGCTGGCGGATGATCCACTCGGTCAGGCCGTTCGCCATCGGGCGGTGGAGGAGCGGGCGGCTTTCCCCCCGCTCATAGTAGCAGCGGAATTCGACCTCGTCGTCGGTGGCATCGTAGAGCGCGATGTAGAAGTTGGTTGTGTCGATCACCCGGCCCACCTGGCTGTGGATCGTTTCGAGCAGGTCGTCCACCCGCAGGTTGCCGCTGATCTGGCGGCTGATTTCGTTGAGGATGCCCAGTTCGGCGATGCGCCGCTCGCGCTCCTGAAAGAGGCGGGTGTTTTCCAGCGCTCGCGCCGTCAGGTTGGCGACGATGCTGAGGAATTGCACATGCTCGGCGGTGTAGAGGTTGGGCTGGTAACTCTGGACGCTGAGGATGCCGATCAGCCGGTCGTCGGCGATCATCGGCACGCCCAGCCAGGAGCGGCTGCGGCGGGTGGTGCCGAACGGGTCGGGCTGGTACTGGTCGTGTTCGGTGATCAGGTCGGGCACCAGCAGCGGTTGGCGGTGCTCGAAGATCCAGCCGACCAGCCCGCCCCGCCCCTGCGACGGGCTGATATAGAACGGCTCGCCCTCGTCCATCGCCAGGGGGTAGATCAATTCGTCGCGGAGGGCGTTCCAGTGGCCGATGAAGAACGAGTCGAACTCCAGCGCGGCGCGGAGGTAGTCATAGGTGGTGCGGCAGATCGCGGCCATGTCGAGCGTGGTGCTGAGCGCCTGGCCGAGGTGATCCAGCGTGTTTAGCTCCTGGATGCGCCGGTTGTAGCGGCTGCCGATCTCCGCCCGTTCGACCGCGCCGGTGACCTGGGTTGCCAGGTGGGCCAGCAAGAGGAAATCGGCGGGGGTGTAGGGCGCGGCTTCGGAGCGCGGCCCCAGCAGCAAGGCCCCGATCCGCCCGGAGCCGCGCATCAACGGCACGCCGATCGTCGGGCCGAACGGGGCGAGGGCGGGCACGCTGTCGGGGGTGAGCAGGCGGGGCCGCCAGGGACGGCGGCGCTCGGCGGCGTTCGGGCGAGGGGTCAGCGGCGGGAAGATCTCGTCGGGCAGGATGGTGCCGAGCAGGGTGCGGGGCAGGCCGACCGCTTCGCGCAGCACCAGCGCGCCGCTCTGGGTCTCGCGCACCAGCAGGGCCGCCGTGCCCGCGCCCAGCAAGTCGGCGGGGTAGCGCACGGCCAGTTCCAGCAGGGTGGCCGGGTCGAGCGTTTCGGCCAGCCGCGCCTCGAACTGCTGGGCCCGGCGCTGGCTGGCCTGGCGCGTGCGCCGCCGCCCGCCCTCCGGCCCGGCCCCCGCTGGCACGGCAGCCAGCGCGCCGACCCACAGCGCGCCCAATACCGCCGGGATGCCCAGGGGCAGGCCACCCATTCTTACCATTCCATCCTCGTATCCGTGTGAAATCGGCTGCGGTGTCCCCGTCCGGTGGCCCCGTCTCCCCCCGGCCCGCAGGCGCGAGCCGCGCTTCTATTGTACTGTGCGTGCCCGATCCTGTCAATCTACGACGGGCGGTCGTAGGGGTTGGGGGTTGGGGGTTGGTGACGAGGACTGAGGACTGAGGACTGAGGACTGAGGACTG
>JBBSAN010000891.1:0-3085 GCA_038252265.1 Chloroflexia bacterium | reverse complement strand
AGACGGGCCACACTGTTCAGGGGCTGTTCTTGGATTACTGGACCACCCACGGCGGGTTGGCTCAGCAAGGCTATCCTTTGACCGAGGAGATCCTGGAGCAATCGACCCTCGACGGCCAGACCTACACGGTCCAATACTTTGAGCGGGCCGTCTTCGAACACCATCCCGAAAATGCGGGCACCCCCTATGAAGTGCTGCTGGCCCAACTTGGCACCTATCAGCTGGCCACACGCTATGAGGACACCCCGCCCCCCAGCACGCCCAATCGCACCAACCCTCGATTCTTTGCCGAAACCGGACACACTCTGGGCGGGATCTTTCGCGCCTACTGGGAGCAACACGGTGGGCTGGCGCAGCAGGGCTATCCCCTCACCGATGAATTGACCGAACCGAGCCTTGCGGATGGCAAGTCCTATACAGTCCAATACTTCGAGCGGGCCGTCTTCGAGTACCATCTCGAAAACGCGGGCACGCCCTACGAAGTGCTGCTCACCCAATTAGGCACGATCCGTTACCAGGCCGGGCATGCGGCCCCAACGGCCACGCCTACTCCCCTAGCCACCCCGACCGCAACCCCGCCTAGCTCCACCCTTCCCCCGCCTGCTGCCACACCAATCATCGAACCGACGAACACGCCCACCGCTGCCGAGGCGTGCGCCGATATTCCCACCAGCCAGGAGATGGAGATCGATCCGCCCTGCGCCATTCAGTACACGACGTTCCACTTCCGCGCCTGGGGTTTTCAACCAGGGGAGCGCGTCGGGGTCTGGGCGACCAAACCGGATGGGAGCTTGCAAGGGGCACCCTTCCAGGCCCCGGCCAATGGCGATGGCGTCGTCGACACGGTGAGCCTGCGTACCGATCCATACGATCCCGTTGGCGTGTGGGCCATCACCATGGAAGGGATCACTTCCCATAAACGCTCCGTCGGGTACTTTCGGCTGTTGACCTACGTGCCCTAACGGCACACGCCGTGAAGCACGCCCTGCCGGTGTCCGGCTGCTGGAAAGAGCTTATTCGTGGAGAATAGGCCCGAGTTTCGCACACATTACGAACGGCTGGATGGTGATGAGGGCCACTCCGGCGTCCCGTAAGTGGGTGATCTGATCAGCGTGCTCGGTAAATCACGGGGCGAGAACTCGGACACGCCCACCTGGGTGGCCCGTTTCCGCAGCTGCCTACACCCTGCATCCACATGCAGCGCATATGGCCTCCTTGCCCTGGAGCGGACCGAAGAACCCCCTGCTGCCGCACAGCGCTAGCCCCACCCAGCGCTGGGGTTCGCTCCTGTTGGCCGTGTAGCGGAGCTACGCCTTGTTGTTTTTGCCCTCCTGCGCTATTGTTACTCACTATGGAATTATAGTAAATCATGCCATCTCTTAGCGCTTAATTTGCGATGCAATCCTGGTTGGGGTTGGCTCATGTGATTCTGAGTCTTAAGTTATAATTTCGTTGGAGTATTTTTAGCAAATATGCCTCTCATAAGCTATTTCTGTACACACATACCTCTCTATGGTTGTCATAATCGCGGTTATGTTAAGCATAATTTCGTTTATGTGACCCTTGAAGAGGCCATTGCAGAGGCGTGCCCCCTCGCCTCTTCGCCTTCTGATCCATCCCGTCGAGGCTGTGGGCTGGGCCTGGGGCGCACTTGGCATGGCGGAGGTTTCAACCCGCACCGCCACCTCGACCAACAACCTCCTTGATCAACAACAGTAGCTGATTTTCTTTGATCCCGCGTTGATAGTCCCCTTCCAGGCCCGGCGGGTGGCTTCGACCACCCGCCCATCTTCCCGGTCTCGATCTCCGCCTCGGGGGTGACCTGCACCGGCCCGACACCCCACTGCCGGAACCTACAGACGTAGAAGAATATGGATGCTGAGTTATCGAACGGTGGGAGCATTGAGACGCTCCAGCAAGGGAATACGGGCATTGCCGGAGGCACGATAATGAACCCGGACAGCCAGTTGAGCGGGATGCACTCCCCACTGGAGCAACTGCGCCACCCCGGCGGCAGCAATGGTTTCGGCCAGTATTGCGCCTGGACAGGCGTGGGAGCCCCTTCCGAAGGTGAAAACTCGCCGATCTTTACGAAAGATGTCGAACCCTGCCGGGTGCGGATTGGCGGCGGGATCACGGTTGGCCGCAGCTAGCACGACCAAGATCGGCGCACCCGCCTGTAGAGTCTGACCACCGATATTACTAGCCTGCGCCAGAAAGCGGCGGGTGTTTTGGATGGGTGCGTCAAAGCGTCCGACTTCCTGGACGACCGCCTCTAGCAGGGATGGCTGATCGATAACACGCTCCTGTATCGCCGGATGCGCGGCCAAGGCCAGGAGCGTGTTACCGATCAGCCCCGCCGTCGCCTCGTAAGCTTGCGACAGAAAGCCAATCGCATTGGCAACGACGCGCTCCTCCGCGATCTCCGCCTGCCGCGCTTCTTGTGCGAGAACATCGAGCAGCCCGCCGGGCCGGGTGCCGCGGGCGTGGAGGTGGCCGTGCATCAGGTCGAGCAACTGGCCTGCCGCCCCGATCCCCCGTGTACGCTGCTCCAGGCTACTCGTCGGCGTGAGGCACCGCACAAACTCATCAATCCATGCGGTCGTCCGCGTGAGTTGGTCCGGCGACAAGCCCAATAGGCTGCCCACCACATAGATCGGCAGCCGGAACGGGACGTGGGTTAGCGGATCCTCATCCGGCGCAGCTTCGTCCGCGCTGAGGAGCTGCCTGGCCCAGTGGCGGCTCAGCGTTGCGACCTGGGGCATCTCCACTCCCGCCAATGTTGCCGTGACCGCCTGCTTGCTAGGAGCGTGGTGGGCACTATCGTCCATCCGTACGAGCGAACGAAAGATGACCGCTGCTGGTGAGCCAAGCAACCCACTCGGCACCGGCTCGTCCACGGGCCGCACCCCGCAGTGGGCATGGGTCAGCAGGGCTGTCGCCAGCGCCGCGCTCGACGCCACCCACAGCCCCAGCGCCTCATCATAATACCAGGGCCGGGTCGCCACCAATTCAGCATAATACGGATAGGGATCGGGATGGGTTACGGCGACGAGTGGGTTGGTTGGAGGGATCATCAGGGTCT
>JBBSAN010000890.1:0-3088 GCA_038252265.1 Chloroflexia bacterium | reverse complement strand
GGGTGCTGCACCGGCTGGTCACCGACCTCCACGAACTGGCGCTGGCCGAGGCCGGGCAATTGCAACTGATCCTCCAGCCCACCCCGTTGGCCCCGCTGCTGACCCAGGCCCAGGCGCTCTTTGCCGAGCAAGCGACGCTCAAAAATATCGCCCTCCAGCTGACCCTCCCGACCATCCTGCCGCCCGTGCAGGCCGACGCCGAACGGGTCCAGCAGGTGTTGCATAACCTGCTGGGAAACGCGCTCCGCCATACGCCAGCGGGCGGCACCATCATCCTGACGGCGGCCCCTACCACCACCGACGGCACCGGACCCACTGGCCTGGTGCGGATCACGATTGCCGATACCGGGCCGGGCATCGCGCCCACCGATCTGCCCTATGTCTTTGAGCGCTTCTGGCGCGCCGATCGGGGCCGGGCCCGGGCGCAGGGCGGCTCCGGCCTGGGGTTGGCGATTGCGCGGCAGTTGGTCGAAGCGCAAGGAGGCCGGATCGGCGTGGAGAGCACGGTGGGGACCGGGAGCCGCTTCTGGTTTACCCTGCCCGCTGCGCCGGTGCCAACAGCGGCACCGGTGGCGGGAGGATAACGCTGGTGGAACACACCCGCAAGCGCTATTATTCGCCCGGCGCTTTCGTCCGCGCCACCGGGGATCTGCTGGGGCACAGCCCGGCGCTCGTCCGCACCGGGCTGCGCCGCCGCGTGTCGCGCGCCCTGGCCGAAAAGATCTGGCTGGTGGTGACCGGCGTCAATCGCTGCCGTTACTGCGCCTTGGCCCATACGCGCCTGGCCCTGCGGCAGGGGCTCTCCCGAGCGGAGATCGCGGCGCTGCTGGCCCTCGACCTGGCCCGGGTGCCCGCCGAGGAGGCGATCGCCCTGGCCTTTGCCCAGCACTATGCCGCCACCGGCGGACAGCCTGGCGCTGCCGCCCACGACCGCTTGCAAGCCGCTTACGGGCAGCAAGGCGGGCAGGATATTGTGAACTACCTCCGCCTCATCCAGTGGGCGAACCTGACCGGCAATATGGTGGAACACTGGTGGATGCGCTGTAACCCCAGCGCGGGTTCCGGCATCTAATCTACGGGTGAAGGATCAGCCCCGCCCCCGCTAAGCGCAAGCTCAGGGAGCGCAGACCAATAGTAGGAGACGGATGGAACACCCCTGGGAGATCGACCTGACCGTATACGACAGTGAGGCGGCCCTGCTGGAAGGTTTGCGCCAGCGAGACCGTCATGCCTGCACCTGCGTGCTCAAGTGGTTCATGCCGCGCCTGTATCAGCTCGCGTTGCGCATGACCGGTAACGCCGACGAGGTGGAAGACGTGGTGCAGGAGGGTTTCATCAAAGCCTGTGCCCAGATTGATCGCTTCGAGGGGCGGAGTGGATTAGGATCCTGGCTCTACCGGATCGTCCTGAACACCGCCTTAATGCACCTGCGCCAGCAAAAGGCCAGCGATCTGCACCGGATGCCGCCTACGGCGGAGGACATGGTTCCGGCAGTCGAACGGGTGCCGGATGGGGCGGACGATCCCGGCGATCAGTTGTTGGCGGTCGAGCTACGGGCGCAGATCGACACGGCCATCCAGGCGCTCGCTCCGGCCCTGCGCGCCGCCTTCGTCCTCCGCGATCTGGAGGGTCTCAGCACCGCCGAGGCCGCGCTGGCGCTGGGGATCAGCGAAGCGGCCTTAAAGGTGCGGCTGCACCGCGCCCGCCTGGCCGTGCGCGCCGCCCTGGTGGGTTATCTCGCCGAGGCCGCCCCACCGGGGGCAGGGCGCGATGCCCCGGTGCCGGGGCGGGCGGGCGCCGCAAAAGGAGAGTCGGCATGACCACAGAGAGCACCCCGGACGCAGCAACGTGCGCGCACATGCGGGCGTTGCTCGCGGGCCTGGGCGAAGAGGAACCAGCCCTGGAAACGATCGTGGCGTTGGAGGTCCATCTGACGAGGTGTGCCACCTGCGGGGAGGCCGAGGCCGCGCTGGCGGCGGTCATCGCCCGCTACAAGGCGCAGGGCACCCCCGTCCTCCCGCTGCGGCTGGAACAGCGGATCTTGGATCAGATCTGCGGTGCAGACTAGCAATCGGCGCGGGGGTGGCTCCACGCGCTAACCGGACCGAAGCGAGGTGGCGTATGCTCCCGTTACAACAAGCCCAACGCACTGGCGGGAGCCACACCGTGGCTCAACCGCTACCCCAGGTGCTGGCCCAGGTGAGCGGCGCGTTACAGGCGGCGGGCTTCGGCCTGCTGACGATTATCGAAGTCCCGGCAACCACGTCGGGGGGGAACCTAACCGCCGCGATTTCCTGCCTGGCGGCCCCGCCGGCTGGGGCGACCGCCCCGGGGGCGGCGCAGGTGCCGGTGCTCCCCTGCACGATCCGGCTGCAGGCACAGGGCGAAGCGACCCTGCTGATCACAACCGTCCACTGCGCGGTCGCGGAACGCCGCCCCGACGAGGGGGAAGCGGGCGACGCCGCAGCCGCCTGTGCCTGCGTGCAGCACGCCGTCACGCAGTGGATTGAAGACCATTCAATGGTAGATTCAGAAAAGGAGAAGGGGTACCCATTATGAAACTGGATACGCAGAACCCGAACGAGACCGCGACCGGGGTGGTCGTGCTCTCAGATGCCACGTTTATTTCCGACGTGTTAGAGGCAGACATTCCGGTACTGGTCGATTTCATGGCCCAGTGGTGTGGCCCCTGTAAGCGGATGGGCCCGGTGTTTGCCGAGCTGGCCCCGGAGTACAGCGGGACGGTGAAGTTTGCCAAACTCGACGTGGATGCGAACCCGGAAGTGGCCGGGGCGCTGAACATCACCAGCATCCCGACCTTCATGCTGATCTACCGCCGCACGCTGCTCGCGAGGGGCGTGGGGGCCATGCCCCCGCAGGCGCTGCGCGACTGGTTGGCCGAGGGACTGGCGCGGATGAGCGAAGTCCCCGCCGAGGCCGTCTCCACCGGCAGCTAACCCGCGCGTTGCCCAACTGATCGGTTAGGGCATCAGTGACAAATTAAGGTTTCGACGCGCTTGTCAAGGTGGGGTTTTGGCGGTGGTTCCCCCGTGCTGGTGAGGTGGTTGCCGCCCAAAGGTAGTGTTTT
>JBBSAN010000889.1:0-3096 GCA_038252265.1 Chloroflexia bacterium | reverse complement strand
GCCTAAACAAGTTGACGTTGTAACGAAGATGTGTCGCGCTCACAGATGTGATGCAACTCAGTTGTTGGTCAACTTGTTTAGGTGGTCGCCCTAAGGCTGATCGGGTTGGCAGCCTGGCAGAGATCTACGAAGGAATGTTAATCAGGAGGGCGGGACCGTCCGGCCCAGGAAGGAGTTGGCGCATGACCCAGACCGTACCCACCCCTGAGCAGACCGTGCGGTTGCATCTGGAGGGGCTACATTGCCCCGGCTGCGCCGAGGCCGTCGAACGCGCCTTGCGGGCGCAGCCGGGCGTCACGGCAGTCCACGTGGATTGGGCCGCCAACCTGGTCCAGGTTGGCTACCACCCAGATCAGACAAGCCAGGCTACCCTGGAGGCCGTGATTACCACCACCGGTTGCGCCTGCACGTCCACCGACGAGGCGGAGTCAACCGCCGCCCCCACGCCGAGCCGCCAATTGGAACACCTGGCGCACGCCGTCGCCATGCAGCCGATCACGATGGGGACCAAGCACGACCGGATGCAGTACGAACATCAGGCCACAGCAGGCGCGGCCCATCACCCCCATCCCACTCCCCTCCCCGCGCCCGCGCCCCCGGCGACGGATCACGGCGGGCCGACGGCACCGGCTCCGGTGGTAGCCGCGCCTGACCAGATGGCGCTGGGCCACGCCGCTGACCCGGCGATGGACCACGCCGGCCATGCCGGGATGGACCACCAGGCGACCGGCCCGATGGATCACGCGGCGCAGGGGGGCGGCGCGCCTGGGGCAGCGGGCATGATGGACCCCCGTGCCCATAGGGGGATGGACCACGATATGTCCGACCCCGGCATGGCGGCGGCGATGGAGCGCGATATGCGCAACAAATTCTTCCTCGCCCTCGTGCTGACCATCCCCACTATTCTCTATGCCCCCCTCGGCCAGAATCTGCTCGGCCTCCGGCCCCCCACCTTCGGGCTGGATCCTAACGGGATCATGCTGGTCCTCTCCACGCCGATCGTCTTCTACTGTGGTTGGATCTTCATCAGCGGCGCCTATTACTCGCTGCGGCGACGGATGCTCAACATGAGCGTGCTGATCGCCGTCGGTGTGCTGGCCGCTTACCTGAGCAGCGTGCTGCTGACCTTCCTCGGCGAGGAAACGTTCTTTGAAGCGGCGGCGATGCTGGTGACGTTCGTGCTCTTCGGTCACTGGATGGAGATGCGCGCCCGGCGCGGCACCACCGACGCCCTGCGCGCCCTGTTCGATCTGGTCCCACCTCAGGCGACGGTGATTCGCAACGGAGCCGAAGTGACCATTCCCAGCAGCGAGGTGCTGGTAGACGACACGGTGCTGCTGCGGCCCGGCGACAAGGTGCCGGTGGATGGCGAGGTCACGTCGGGCGAGACCAGTATTGACGAAGCCCTGGTCACCGGGGAAAGCGCGCCCGTCCCCAAATGGCCCGGTGACCCGGTCATCGCCGGGTCGCTCAATCGCAGCGGCAGCGTCCAATTCCGGGCGACCAAGGTCGGCGCGGATACCGCCCTGGCCCAGATTGTCGCCCTGGTGCAGCGGGCGCAGAATTCCAAAGCGCCGGGCCAACGGTTGGCCGACCGGGCCGCCCAATACCTGGTCATCCTGGCCGTGGGGTCGGGCATCCTGACCTTCCTAGCCTGGTCCTTCCTGGGGCACGCCACCTTCATCGTCGCCCTGACCTTCGCTATCTCGGCGGTGGTTATCGCCTGCCCCGATGCGCTGGGCCTCGCCACCCCCACCGCCGTGGCGGTCGGCACGGGGATCGGCGCGCGCCACAACATTTTGATCAAAGATGCCGCCACGCTGGAAGGGATCGCGGGCATGACCGCCATCGTCATGGACAAGACCGGCACCCTGACCGAGGGCCACCCCGCCGTCACCGATATCGTCGTGGTCAACGGCGTGACCGAGGCCGACCTGTTGCGGCTGGTCGCCAGTGCCGAGCGGGGGTCGGAGCATCCGCTGGCCGAGGCGATTATCGCCGGGGCACAAGCCCGCACCCTATCCCTCAGCGAGGCCACCAACTTTGCGGCGATAGCCGGGCACGGCATCCGGGCGACCGTGGATGGCCGCCCGGTCCTGGTCGGCAACCGCAAGCTGCTGGCCGATCAGGGGGTAGACGTGGCCGCGCTGGAAGCGCCCGCCGCTGCCCAGGCCGCCGCAGGCAAGACGCCGATGTTCGCCGCGCTGGATGGCCGGGCTGCCGGGCTGATCGCGGTGGCCGACCCGATCAAGCCGACGGCCCAGGCGGCGGTCCAGGGGCTACAGGCGCGGGGCATCGAAACGGTGATGATCACCGGCGACAACCAGCGCACCGCCGCCGCGGTGGCCGCCCAACTGGGCATCACCCGCGTGTTTGCCGAGGTGCTGCCCGCCGACAAAGCCCGCTATGTGCAGCAATTGCAGGGCGAAGGCCGGCGGGTGGCGATGGTCGGCGACGGGGTCAACGACGCGCCCGCGCTGGCCCAGGCCGACATCGGCATTGCGATTGGCGCGGGGACCGATGTGGCGATTGCGACGGCCAAGGTGGTGCTGATGAAGAGCGATCCGCTCGATATCCTGCGCGCGATCACCCTGTCCCAGGCGACGGTGCGCAAGATGAAGCAGAATCTAGGCTGGGCCGCAGTCTATAATGTGCTGGCGATCCCGGTGGCGGCGGGGGTGCTTTACCCGGCGTTCGGGATCATGTTGCGCCCGGAATGGTCGGCCTTGCTGATGTCGCTCTCCTCGATCATCGTCGCGGTCAATGCGGTGCTGCTTAAGCGGGTGGAAGGGGAGCTGGATCAACCGGCGGCGACGCCCCCGGTGCCCACGTTGAGTCCCGCCGGGGGTCCAGCCTAGCCGGGACCGGAGGCCGCGTGGGCAGCGGCTCCAACCACCGTAAGGCCCATGAGCACCCCGCCTGTTTGAGGCGACGAGCGCCGCGTCAGCGCGGGGCCTATCCAGAGATCAGGCCAGGCCGCCCGCCAGCGACGCGTAGGAGGAAGAGCTACATTGACGACCCAGGGCCAACAATGGAACGCGGCACAACCCGGCCACCGGCTCCGGATTCTTATCGTCGACGATGAACCGGCCCAGG
>JBBSAN010000888.1:0-3097 GCA_038252265.1 Chloroflexia bacterium | reverse complement strand
TGCTACTATATGCCCCATCGCCCAAGAGCCGAATCACCCGCGTCGGTGCCCAATGGCGCACCAGCCGGACCACTTGTTGCGCCCAGCGCGTGAGCGTTTTGTGGCGGCTCCCCAGCGCCATGTCCACGGCGGGCGGTGTCGTCAGAATAGTCAAAAACGGGCAGGCCCAGCGGCTGGTGGTCCAGGCCAACGGGACCAGGCGCATGACCCAGATCCAGCGTAAGCCCGAGGTACTGACCGACAGACCCTTCCCCGAGAGCAACGGGTCGCGGTAATGGCCGCGCTGGCGGATCTGCGGCCCCCAGCGGCGCTCCAGGTGTTCATCGATCACCAGTTCCAGCGGCGCATCCGCCGGCAGTAACGTGCTAACTAACAAGAGAAATAAGACGCGACTGACGGCGAGGGCGGACCAGCGGGCGCGATTGAGCACTTGATGAAACGTGGTCCAGTGCGGATTGGTGGCCGGGCCCATGACGCGCAGGGCGGCGGTGACCGTGCGCCGCCCGCGCACCAGGAGCGTACCCTGGATAAGCGCCGCGCGCGCGGCCAGGTCTGGGGATGAAACAAGGCCCGAAACGGGGCCAAAACGGGTATAATGGGGGCAGGCAGAGACATCAGGAACCTCCGGGTATGAATGGTGGATCGCAATACCATCATACCCGAAAGGGGCCGGTGTCTCTGCACGAGTTCCCCCCTGTGTACAAAGTCGAGCTTCGCATCTACAAATATTCAGCACTGGGAATGGGTGCTTAGTTCTGTGCGGTCGAACGCTATTATCGCACATATGGCAAGCTCTTCCCAGCAACCGTAGGCGGGTCCAATATATATTCCCGTTACGGCAATTGAAAGCAGCGCAGAGCCCAGCCAGGCAAACCTAACATACCTCAGCAGTCGCCTGCTCAGACGGACAGGCGCTGACTCGATTTGCTCGTATTGCGCCTTAGAATAGAGACCTGTTGAGCTGGCATTCATTGTGCGACCCCGCCGTTTATTGTGTCGCCGGGCTATTCGCCGCACGCGCTGAGCGTAGCCGCGACACGCCCAGCCCCAGATAGAGTACGACGAACAGCCGGTTGAATATTGGCGAAACCACTGCACCCAGTATACCAGCACCCACAGCATATCGGCTTAGGGCATCAGCTACAAGTTAAGGTTTTCAGAGGCTTGTCAAGAGGCTGAAGGATGAATTTCAGCACCAATTTCGGGCCAGTCGAAGCTACTCAGGAGTTGGACCACCCGCCAGCTGCGGGGTGCCCGACCGCCGCCCCCCCCAAGTGCCCGATCCGGGTGGCGAGCGGCCCGTTGGCGGACAGGATCCACACCGCACAAGCCATCTTGACAAACGGCGAAAAACCTTAACTTGTAGCTGATGCTCTTAGGGGAAGGGCGGAACCGCAGTAACGCGATGCCGAGTGGCAGCCCCAGGAGCGAATAGATGAAAGGCGGTTTGTTCAGCCCTAACGATATGAGCAAGAGGCCTGTTGCTAGGCTTCGAACCAAATACTTCAACGCGCCAGATAACTAGCGAATTTGTGCGTAAAACGGTCCGCAGCGGCGCTCAAACGAATTTAAGTTTCATGCCTGATACACGACAGACGAACCAGGCCGCCTCTGAATTTAGGCAGGGAAGCGCCAGATAATTAGCAGTTATCTGGCGCGTTGAAGTGTTTCGCACGAATCCTAGCAACAGGCCAACTGGTCGAACGGGATGCCGGGCGCAAGCCCCTTGTCGGAGTCGCCCTCTGCTGGGTCATAAACGTGGCTACAGATCATACATTGATACCGCTGCAATTCGATACCTCCCTGTATATGCTATCCGTCATGACGTGCCTTATAACACACCGCGCCGCCTTTTAATGGGGTTGCCGGATATTCTCCACAAACCGGCTACCTGTGTACACCAAGTTTTATACCTCGGCGATCTACACTGGAGGTGGTGGAGATTGCCCTCCTGGGATCATTGGGGATGCCGACCTTCGATGCGCGCCCATGCTGGCATAGCAGCGGGTTCGCCCCGCCACCGGAGTCGGAAAACAGCCGCCGGAAAGCAGGTCCCCTTATGCCCACGCCTGAGCCAGACACGAATACATTGTTCAGCACTCCGTCCGGGGTGATGACCGCTCCCGGCCTGGACACGCCGCAATACCCGGGCAAGCGGATCGAGCGCGCCGTCCCGTTCAGTGATCTGTTCACGCAGGAGCCGCCCGCCGACATCAGCCGTGAACACTTGGAGGCGGGACTCGCCTCGACGTTCTCGACCACGATCGACAATCCGTTCTTCAAGCTGCCCTCGGCCCAGGACGAGCAGAGCGGGGCGGTGCCTGCCGCGTTCGCAATGTACGGGCCGTACTACATCGGCACCCCTCTCACCCCTGGGCAGATCGCCGTCGACCTAGCGACCCGCGCCGCCTGCTACCTGCATTACCTGGATTGCCAGCACAGCCATGATGGCTATGTCGGTCGGCTAATGTCCGTGCTACGCACCGGGCACGTGGCGCGTCGGGGGCCGCAAAGCCTTGAAGATCGCAACATCCTGTTCGATGTGGATGACTTCCTGGCCGGGATCACCCACCAGCTGCGGCATATCGCCCCGGTGGTATACGGGAACGGTAAACCAGTTTCGCCTGCCGAGTTATACCGGGACGAGACTCACGATCTGGTGGACCCGTATGTCCGCACGGTGAGCATTGGCTACGGGAATCACGACAAGACCCTCCAGGAGCGCTTTGTGTTGCCGCAGTTCATTCGCTCCGATCCGGCCAAGCTCATCACCTTGGGCTGGGACTTCTTCTCGTCACGGGAAATGCGCCGTGCCGCCGAGTTCGCGGCCTTGGCAGCGGAGCGGGTGGGTAACCCCCTGGTGCGGGAGTCCCTGCAAGAGCACTATCTCCCGCCCCATTCCCGCAGTCTTGAGTACCGGCAGGCGATGCGCTGATGCAAGCGACGGATGGTCCCCTAGTACTACAACCGCACTTAGCGAAAAGTGGTGGCGGAAATTATCGCATGGACCAGCGCAAAGCAACCTAAAGCAACTTACTATAAGCACAAAGTCTGCGATTGCTACGTGCAGATTTCCGCCATGTATTTTCCCGCCGTT
>JBBSAN010000887.1:0-3101 GCA_038252265.1 Chloroflexia bacterium | reverse complement strand
TTGTAACGGGCTTGGCGGCACCAACTCGAGCGCGACCATGGTGCCCGACCCCGGTGCGGCTAGCATACACCATTTCATCGCAGGTGGTGACCCCACAGGGTCATGACGGGCTTTGTACATTTCCAACTGAACAGGCCGTGGCTGGACCCTAACAACAGACGGCATAGGCTAACCGGGCGAGATCCGCCTTCGGGATTAATTGCATATGCGGGTGATCGGGACTTGTACAATAATCGAAGTTGTTCCACAGCGCCCGGCGGACCTCCATCAGCACATCGCTGAACGTTGCCTGCTGCTTGGGATACCACGCGGCCTGGGCGACGGGGATCCGTCCGTCCGGATGCAGCGCCTGCCCAAACAGGGTCACCAGGCTATACAGCCCTAGCAGGGCGGGCGTGCTCCGCTCGATCGCCGCGTCCGACCATTGCCGTTGCGTTTCGATGCCTAAATGAGCACGGCTCTCTTCGATCGTCACTTCTAGCGGCCAGCGCTTGATATAGTCGGTAATGATGTCCTCAGGCCGCCGGGTGACGTCGGTACAGCGATACGCCTTCGGCTCATGCTGCCCGCTGGGGTCGCGGGTCAGCACCCAGCGCAGCGGCAGCGGGCGCTTCCCCCCATGATACCATAAGGCGGTTCCCGTACAATACTCCACCTGCCGTAAGCGCCCATCATACCAGGGGATCGCGCTCCGCGTCCAGATGGTCGTCGGGTCGGCCAGCCGCGTGATGAGTTTGGGCAGGGCCGCGCCCTTGACCCGGGGGCGACCCGGCTGCCCCGGCGGGCGGGAAGGTGCTGGCGCAAACAGATTAGCATCTAACCGCAGCGGCGTAATCAAGGTGAACTGCTGGTCGTGGGCGAGCAAGCCCAACTCGATGCTGCTGTACGCGCCATCGCCGATCACGATGAGCGGGCGCGTCGGGACCCAGGAGCGAATGCGCCGCAGCAGCAGATGCGCGATCGCGGGGATACCGCGATGGAGATGCTGGCGTTGGGCATCCAGCAGGGGCGGGGTCACACAGACGGCAACGAAGGGTAAGGCCCACGACCGGGTGGTCCAGGGGACGGGAACGACGAGGGCAAAGATGACCCAGCGCAGGCCAGAATTACTGACCGAGAGGCCTTTACCCGAGAGGAGCGGGTCGCGATAGTGACTCCGTTTGGTGATCTGGGGGCCCCAGCGGCGCTCGAGGGTTTCATCGACGACAATCGTCAGCGGCGCGTCGGCGGGGACAAAGGTAGCGATTAACAACAGCAGCAAGCGGTGACTGACGGCGAGGGGGACCCAACGCGCACGATTGAGGACGTGATGAAAACGACTAAAGTTAGGGTCGTGCATATGGCCGGTGAGGCGCAGGGCGGCGG
Source organism: Chloroflexia bacterium (assembly GCA_038252265.1). Taxonomy (GTDB): domain Bacteria; phylum Chloroflexota; class Chloroflexia; order QHBQ01; family JAICKM01; genus JBBSAN01. Next base: position 1,736 of record JBBSAN010000887.1, on the reverse strand, counting down.
CGACCGTGCGGCGGCCGCGGGCCAAGCAGGTGCCGCTGAGCAGGACGAGCGCTTTGCGCCAGGTGGGTTGAGTAAAGCACGGTTCGAAGTGAGTGAGCACAGCGATCAGGGCGAGCGGCAGGGACATCGCAGCCTCCAGGGTGATAGGGCGGGCGTCTGCTGCTATCTTACATCACGCAACAAGCAGCAGCGGGAGTTCCTCTCCTGGTTTCTGCATTTGGAAATGTACAAAGCCCGTCATGACCCTGCGGGGTCACCACCTGCGATCAAATACCCGCCGTTGGTGTTGTGGCCGGGCCTACACACTGGTATTTGAGAGCAGTCGAGCTTAGGGTGTTCGCCGTTCGCCAGCATCAAGGTTGCGCTGGCGTGCCGTAGGTCGTGAAATAGGATGGATCGTTTACCACATCCGTAAAGACAACGAGAAGGGCGGCCAATTGGCCGCCCTTCTCGCGTCGGTGGCACGTAATATAGAAGCGCTAGCCCTTTGCTCAATAGAGAAGCAATGGGCCGTTTATTCTATTGTTGGACCGGATCGGTGCGATCCAGCAATAGCCCCAGGTAGATCGTCACCAGCAAGAGTACCACCAGGGCCGGCTGAAACACCACCCGCCCGGCGGAGGTGCGGAGGTGCCAGTCCAGATCGTGCGGGGTGGTAATATAGGCACTGACCACGGCGGCGGCGTATACCGCCACCAGACCCAGCACCGGCAGCGTCCTGAGCCAGCGGCGGGGAGCCACCAGCAGGCCGCCCAGACACAGCAGCGGCGCAAACGGCCATAACAGCAACAGGTTATTGAGATCCCCGACCGCCGCACTCAACGAATTCCAGATCGGCCCCACCCGCGCCCCCATGAGGCCGGTTAGCGTGGCCCAGGTGGGATTCAGGTCGCCCGTGATATCGAGGACCCGCCGCTCGACTTGCCAGGGCAGCGCGATCAGCCCGATCAGGATCACGGCGAACAGCAGATTGCGGCGCGGCAGGGATCGCCGGGTCGCCACGACCCCACCGAGCATCCCGATACCCCCCAGCAAGATGACCAGACCTTCGTTCTTGGTTAAAGCAGCCAGGCTGAAAAAGAGCACGGTCAGGTTAAACGCGCCCGCTGTGGGCCGCTTGATCCACCGGTAAAAAAAGCGTCAGGGCAAAACTCCCGTACCCGCACCGGCGGCGGCCCAGCGGGCTTCGAGCGCGGCCAGACACTCCGCCTGCTTGTGCCGAAAGCGGTACTGCGTGAGCTGCTCCGTCTGCCGGGCCTGCTGCGCGGCCCGCGCCGCGCGCCATGCCGTCCGATCCACCGGCCCCAGCGGCGGGCCACTGCGGGCCGCCGCCTGGCCCGCTCGCCCGCTCGGCTCATCGTAGACGATCCGCCGCCCATACCGTAACAGGTACCGATTCCAATTCTTGCGGCCACTGATCCGCCGATAGCGGCTCTTGACCTGCCGAATAAAGCCTTCCATCTCGTTGTTGGTGCGCGGTAGCCCCACCACGACGTAGCACTCCAGTAGATGCGGACGTAAGCGCGCGGTCACCGCCCCAAAATGCGCGATGGCCCGCTGTTCGATCGCCGCCACCTCCGGCCCCTGGCTCTGGACCAGCAGGTCCGCGCACCAGCGATCATACTGGACCCCAATCCGCTCCGGCGTCCGTTCCTCCGGCAGCAAGGCCGTGCCGGCCAAGAGCGCTTCGGCCTCCAGCACCCACCGCTGCATCCGCTGCGCACTGTCCAGCCGCG
>JBBSAN010000886.1:0-3101 GCA_038252265.1 Chloroflexia bacterium | reverse complement strand
GGGCGCTGGCCCTGCCCGGCAGCGAGCACGTGCTGATCGACCTGGCCGGGGAACTGCCCGGCGACCACGGGGCCCGCGCCCCAGGAGTGTCCGCCGCGTGAGCCGGTCCCGTACCTCCCTGGCGGAGATCGCGGCGATTTACGCGCCCCCCGCCGCCGACCTCGGCCAGGTCCGCGCGGTGCTGCGCCGCCACCCCTACCTGGCCGCGCTGGTGTGTCGGGCCTCGGGCGCGCTGACGACGTTCTTCCCCGAGGCCCCCTTGCGGTTGTTCGCCGACGGCGACGAGCTGGTGATCGCGGTGCAGGTGCCTGACGTGGAGGCGGCGCTGCTGGGGCCGCTGACAGAGTTTGACCGCGCCTGGTGGTACGCGATGGTGCCGCGAGCGCGGGGCCACCTGAGCATTGATGTGGAGGCCTGCGATGTTGTCTGATCCCCCCACCGGTCTCCTGGCCTGGCGGGTCCGGCTGGCGCGCCGGTTGTTCGCGGTCGCCGTGCGCTGCATTCATTGGGCGGTCGCCCTGGTGCGCGGGGTGCCCGCGTGAGCCGCCAGCCGACCCTGCCGGGCTTTGCCCCACCGCAGCCGCCCCCTGAGCATGACGAGCAGGTGGCGTTCATTGCCCTCTGCCGCACCCGGGCCTGCCGCGACGCCCGGGCCGAGGCGCTCGCCTACGTGGCCGCCGTCCCCAACGGCGCGTGGTACGGCAAAGACCGCAAGCTGGCGTTCATTATCGGCAACCGGATGCGCGCCGAAGGTCTGGCCAAGGGCTACCCGGATGTCCAGCTCCTGATCGCCATGCCCCGCCCCGCCGACGACCCGGCCCCCGATGGCGCGGACCTCTATCACGGCTGGCTGGGCGAACTGAAACGCCTGGTCGGGGGCCGGGTCGAGCCGGAGCAGGCGACGTGGCACACCTGGCTGCGGGCGCAGGGGTACCGAGTGGATGTGGCGCGGGGCGCGGACGCCCTCTATGCCGCCCTGTGTGCGTACCTGGGCCTGCCGGTGGAGGGCTAAGCGATGCCCGACACCCTCTGGTATCTGCTGGCACTGGGGCCGGTGGTGGCGCTGGCCTGGGGGCATTCGGCCATCGATGCCTGGCTGTTCAGCCTGCCCCGCCCGTTGCCCCGCCGGGGGCGGCTGCTGCTGGTCGCGCGCTGGAGCTTCCTGGCGACCGTCCTGGTCTATGCCTGGCTGATTGATAGCCACCGGGTGCCGTATAGCGAGCCGGGCATCTGGCTGTTGTTCGGCGCAGGCGGGGTGTTGACCGTCGTGCTGGCCCTGGTCGCCCTGCGGCGGGAAGGGTAAGGGAGATTCCGTATGTGGGAGTATCGCATCGAGGCCTTGCGCATGACCCGGTCGCGGGCAACCGGCGAGCTGCACCTGGTGTACTTGCCGGCCACCGCCTGGTGTTCGATCCGCATCCTGGGCCAGGAGGGGTGGGAGCTGGTGCGCCTGTTGGGTGCCGACGACCCGACCGACGAACACATCGGCGTGTTTAAACGCCCGGTCCGCGGACCCGCGTGACGCGCATGGACGAGCACCTGCACCTGGTCCTGACCTTTCGGGCCAACCTGCCCACGAACGCCTCGCCGCTGCGCGCCATGGCCGATGGGGGCGTGCGGATCAGCTTGGATGTGCCGGAGAGCGACCAGGCGGCAGGGGTGGCCCTGATCGCCCTGCGCGGTTGCGTGTTACGAGTCACGATTGAGGTAGAACCGGATGGAACCGACCCCCCTGCCGACGCTACTCCCCCTGGTGCTCCTCGCCGGCGACGTGCAACCGGGCGAATCCCCCCGCGCGCTCCAGGCCTGTAACGACTTCCTGCGCCTTGGCGAGGGGCGGAGCCTCGTGCGGCTGCTGGCGCGGTATACCAAAACCGACCAAAACCAACCACCCACCCGGTCGCGGCCCACCCTCAAAGATTGGTCCATGCGCTTCGACTGGGCGACGCGGGCGTTACTCTACGATGCCACGGTGATCGAGCAGGCCAAGAACGCGCGCCGGGCGGCGGTGATGGAGACGGGCCTCGCCCTCGACTATGAGCGGGTGGCGGTGCTGGGGGACCTGGCCCAGCTGCTTCTGGGGCAACTCGAGGAGCGCAACGAGGCAGGAAACCAGCACCGGCTGTGGGTGCCCGATGTGAAGGCGGTCGGCAGCGGGCCGTTCACCCAGATCGTGGACATCGAGCGCTTCAACGCGCCCCTGCTCAGCGAGCTGCGTGGGGTGCTCGAAGACCTGGCCCAGGAGACCGGCGGGCGGGTGCGTAAGCAAGAAGTGACCGGCAAGAACGGCGGACCGATTGCGTCCACCACGGCCAGCGTGGTCATCTATCTGCCGGAGAAAAACTCCCGGTGAGTGCCCCGACCGAGATTCGCCCCCAGAGCGGGCCGCAGGAGATCTTCCTGCGCAGCGCCGCCGATATCGCCATCTATGGCGGTGGGGCTGGCGGCGGGAAATCGTGGGCGGCCATCGTCGAACCGCTCTACCACATTACCAACCCGGCCTTTGGCGCGGTGATCTTTCGGCGCACCTACCCGCAAATCATGCGCGAAGGGGGGCTATGGGACGAGGCGCAGAAGTGGTATCCGCTGCTGGGGGCCACGCTGGGGATCAGCCACCTGCAGGCGCAGTTCCCGTCGGGCGCGCGGGTGACGTTCGCCCACCTGGCCCTGGAGAAACACAAGTTTGATTGGCAGGGCAGCCAGGTGCCGCTCTTCATCTTCGACGAGCTGACCCACTTCACCCAGAGCCAGTTCTTCTATATGCTCTCGCGCAACCGCTCGACCTGTGGGGTGCGCCCCTACGTGCGTGCGACCGTGAACCCGGATGCCGATAGCTGGGTGGCCCAGTTCATCGCCTGGTGGATCGACCCCAACACCGGCTACCCCATCCCCGAGCGCGCGGGGCACCTGCGCTGGTTCTACCAGGTCCAGGACACGCTGGAGTGGGCGGACACGGCGGAAGAGCTGACCGCGCGTTACCCGGCCTTGGCCGCAGTCGCCCCGCCGAAGTCGGTGACGTTCATCCCCGCCAGTATTTATGACAACCAGATCCTGCTCCAGCAAGATCCCGGCTACCTGGCTAACCTGCTGGCCCTGCCCTT
>JBBSAN010000885.1:0-3102 GCA_038252265.1 Chloroflexia bacterium | reverse complement strand
GTGGAGTAGACGGCTTCCAACAAGGCCCGCCCATCGCGCCCGACTTGCTCGGCCCAGCGCAGGCGTTTGGCCTCGCCTTTGGGCAGGCGGTAGTCGCTGGCGCGCACGCCATAGCGTTCGACCCAGTCAGCGGTGGTCTGGGCCCGCAGCCACTGCGGCGCGACGCTCGCCAGTTCATTGAGAGCGTGGCGTAGGGTTTCGGTCACGCACTCCAGCCGATTCAAGATGTGAACCGCGCCGAGGACGTGCGTCGAGTCGCTGCGTTGGCGACCGCCAGCTTGGAGCAGATCCCGGTCTAAGGCCACGGCGAGGAGCGTGTCGAACAAGCGGCGTTCGGCCTGGTTAGCCAAGAGGCGCGTGCGAAACTCACTGAGGACGGTGTGATCAAAGCCGGGATCGGGGAGGTCCAGACAGAGCAAGTATTTCCAATCAATCCTGGTCCGCACGGCGTCCGCCGCCTGCCGATCCGTAAGACCTTCCATGAACTGGAGGATCGAGGCCAGCGCGAGGCGGACCGGGGCGGCAGCCGGTTGCCCCTGGCGGGGGAAAAGGTCGGCGAAATCGGCATCGTTGAAGATGACGCCGAACTCATCGTACATGCACATGATCGGATTCGGTTTGGGGAAGATGGCGTGAGCCACGCGGGCGGTGTCAACAGGAACCAGATAGACGGCTTGCGGCTGTAAAGACATCACGGACCTCCTAAGCGCGGATAAGTAAGCAGGCTCGGGATCGACTATTATACACCCAGACGCAGCATCGCGCCTGTGCTTCAGAGGGCCGCTTAGCGACACTTCGCCACCAATATCCTCCTGCGGGGGCACCATTGCCTACCCGCACCACCATCCGCGCACGCACGTAACTTTCTGCTACCCCCTCCCCTTACTATTGTATAGAAGCAATAGCGCCGGATGCCCGGCTAGAAAACCTTGCGGGGGTCATCCGCGTAGATCAGAGGGAAGCCCACTCCCGATCATGATCCTTCAACACTAGAGAGTATCCCTATGATGATGCGCCGTCGTGCGCGCCCCGCACCCGACCCCGACGCCCTCCCCCCTCCCCCCAAAGTCCGGCCCGACCGGGCGACCCTGCGCCGCCTGTTCGGCCTGGCCCGGCCCTATCGCGGGCGGTTGGTGATCGCCGGGATCTGCCTGCTGGTCAGCAGCCTCCTCTCGCTGGTCCTGCCCTGGATGATCCAGCAGTTGATCGATAGCGTGCTGGTGCAGCGGAATGCGTTCCGGCTGGGCGAGGCGGTATTGAGCCTGCTGGCGATCTTCGTCGTCCAGGCGGCGTTCAATTTCGGCTATACCTACCAACTGGCCTTCACCGGCGAGCGGCTGGTGGCCGACCTGCGCCGCCGGGTCTTTGCCCACTTGCAAACGCTCTCCCTCGCCTTCTACGACAACCAGCGCGTGGGCGAACTGACCTCGCGGCTGAGCAACGATGTGACCGTGGTGCAGAGCGGGCTGACCGGCAACCTGCTCGGCATGGTCCAGCAGATCGTCACCCTGGTCGGCGGGCTGATCATTATTATCGTCACCGACTGGCGGCTGATCATCGTGGCCGCGCTGCTCCTGCCGCCGCTGATGATCATCGGCACCTGGTTCGGGCGGCGGCTGGAGCGGACCTCCACCGAGGCGCAGGCTGCGCTGGGCACGGCGACGACCGTGCTGGAAGAGACGTTGAGCGCGCCCCGCGTGGTCAAGGCGTTTGGCCGCGAGGAGTACGAAGTGGGCCGCTACGGCGCGGCGGTGGAAGACTCGTTCCGGCTGGCGATGCGGCGGGCGCGGCTGCGGGCGGTCTTCGTACCACTGATCACGCTGCTCAGCTTTGCCGCGCTGGCCGGGGTGCTGTGGTTCGGCGGGCAAGAGGTGCTGGCCGGGCGGATCACGCCGGGGCAGTTGATCTCGCTGATGCTCTATATGATGATGGTGGCCGGGCCGCTGGGCGGGTTGGCCGGGGTCTATGCCCAGTTCCAGGAGGCTGCGGGTGCGGCACGGCGGCTGTTCGAGCTGCTTGACACGGTGCCGACGGTGGGCGAAGCGCCCGATGCGGTGGCCTTGCCGCTGCCGGTGCGGGGCGCGGTGACGTTCGCCGGGGTGGAATTCGCCTATGGCGGCGGGCCGCCGGTGCTCCAGGGGGTCAGCCTCGCGATCGCGCCGGGCGAAGTGGTGGCGCTGGTCGGCCCCAGCGGCGCGGGCAAGACGACCCTCGCCAGCCTGATCCCACGCTTTTATGACCCGGTGGCCGGGCAGGTGACGCTCGACGGCCACAACCTGCGGGGGATCACCCAGGCCAGCCTGCGCGGCGTGATCGCCGTGGTGCCGCAAGATCCGCTGTTGTTCGGCGGGACGGTGCGCGAGAACATCGGCTATGGGCGGCTGGGGGCCAGCGACGAGGAGATCGCCGCCGCCGCCCGCGCCGCCAACGCTGCCGGGTTCATCAGCGACCTGCCCGACGGCTACGCGACGGTCATCGGCGAACGGGGGGTGAAGCTGTCGGGCGGGCAGCGCCAGCGGATCGCCATCGCCCGCGCCCTCCTGCACAACCCGGCAGTGTTGATCCTCGATGAGGCGACCTCGTCGCTCGATACGGAGAGCGAGGCGTTGGTCCGCCAGGCCCTCGATCGGCTGATGCGCGGGCGCACCACGGTGGTCATCGCCCACCGGCTTTCGACCGTCGAGCGGGCCGACCGGATCGTGGTGCTGGACGCGGGGCGCATCGTGGAGCAGGGCACCCATGCCGAGTTGCTGGCCCAGGAAGGGCTGTACTACCGGCTCTATACCCAGGTGACGCTGCCGACCGACGACGACCCGATCTCCGAAGACCTGGAACGGCTGCTGACCGTGCTGAGCGCGGGGTGAGCGGCGAGCAGCGAGCAGCGAGCAGCGAGTGGCGAGGGATCAGGGATCAGGGATCAGGGGTCAGAGGTCAGGGTGTGGCCCTGGTAGGGCGACAGATGCGCCCCGCCCCGATCTTTTCTGTCGCCCCTCCGGGGCTAATCTTGGTATATGAACCACATACCGCACGGCTCACGCCGTGGGCTACCGTCTGTCGCCCCTGCCGGGGCTAAATCTCCCTGATCCCGGACCGCTCGCTGCT
>JBBSAN010000884.1:0-3105 GCA_038252265.1 Chloroflexia bacterium | reverse complement strand
CGGCTCGCCAGGTGTGCCCCGCTGTGGGCGACAAGCCGGGGCGCGACCTCCTGCGTCCACATGCGCCGCATCTCGAAGGGCACCCCCGGCATGGCGGTGATCCGCCGGGTGGGGCCGGTACCGTCGAGGTCGCGCGCCCGTTCGACCCACCAGCCGGGCGCGGTGCCAATCGGGTTAGGCAGCACTGTGGCCGAGGGGATGAGCGTGGCCTGCTTGCGGTTCTGCTCGGGCATCACGATGTTCCGGCTGGCGAAGAAGGCCCGCAGGTCGCGCTCCAGTTCTGGCTGGACGACCATTTCTTCGCCCAGCAAGGCGCTGATCGCCTCGCGGGTTACATCATCCTCGGTCGGCCCCAGCCCGCCGGTCAGGATCGTCAGGTCGGAACGGTCCCAGGCCCGCTGGAGCACTTCTTCCAGCCGGGCCGGGTTGTCGCCCACCTGGGACACCCAGTAACAGTTGATGCCCAGCGCCGCCAGTTCTTGCGCCAGGAACGTCGCGTTCGTATCGGTGATGTTGCCCAGCAGTAGCTCGGTTCCTATTGAGATGATTTCGGCGTTCATAATAGCCCTCATTTGCGTCCTCGGTAGCCGGTCGCGAAAGCCCGCCCGCCCGGCACGATCTTCCGCGGCCATTATAGCATAGTGCCCGCCTCTGCGAACTCGGTAACATGACCGATTCCGTAAGGTCGGTTACAAGACAAAAGAGATCTATTCGCTATAATATACGGGTATATAAGCTAGGACCCTGCGCTGACCGCGTGGCTTCAATCTTTCTTTTTTGATGACCTGTGTGTACTGATGGATAGCCCGGCCCTGACAATCGCAGACAACCCGCTCGCGCATATGGCTCCTTTGAGCGTGTGCCTGTGTTGTTGCGCGTGTCCCTGGCTGGCCGTGCGTGTGTGTTGCGCGGTCAGCCTTTCCCCCCCTGGCCCGGCTCCCGATTTTCCTGCCTGAGCGAGCGCTCAGAACCACAATGGCGTGGTGATCCATATTGCTGAAATTGGGGGCTGGCCGCACGGTCAGTCCTCTGTTATTGCCTGGAGGTTCTTTTGGACACCATCGCCATCCCCGTATTCACACCGACCTTCCCTCGCCAACAGGATGACTTGATCGGCCAGATCGGCCATACGCCTCTATTGCGCCTGGCCCGGTTGGCCGAGGCACGGGGTATCAGCCCTGATGTCGAACTCTATGCCAAGGCCGAGTGGTTCAACCCCGGCGGTTCGGTGAAAGATCGGGCCGCGCTCTATATGATCCGCGACGGTGAACGGCGCGGCCTGCTCACCCCCGGCAAGGTCATCCTCGACGCCAGTTCTGGCAACACCGGCATCGCCTACGCGATGATCGGCGCGGCGTTGGGCTACCGAGTGGAGATCTGCCTGCCCGGTGCGGCCAGCCCGGAGCGCAAGCGGCTCCTGCGGCTCTATGGCGCGACAATCATCGAGACGCCTGCGGCAGACGGCACCGACGGTGCGATCCGCGAGGCTCGCCGCCGCTATGCCGCCACCCCGGACCACTACTTCTATCCGGACCAGTACAACAATCCAGCCAACTGGCAAGCCCATTATTACGGCACCGGTCCCGAAATCTGGGAGCAGACGGCAGGCCGGATCACCCACTTTGTAGCCGTGCTCGGCACCAGTGGCACCTTCATGGGCACGACGCGGCGGCTCAAAGAGTACAACCCCGCCATCGAAGTCACCGAGGTGCAGCCCGACTTCGCTTTCCACGGCCTCGAAGGGATGAAGCATATGCCGACGGCGCTGGTGCCCGGCATCTACGATCCGCACCTGGCCGACGTTCACGCCACCGTTGCCACCGAGGACGCCCAGGCGATCACCCGCGCCTTGGCCCGCACCGAAGGTATTCTGGTCGGCCCGTCCTCTGGAGCCGGGGTACTGGCCGCCCTGCGAGTGGCGCAAACGCTGCGCGCCGGGGTCGTTGTCACCGTACTGCCCGACGGCGGCAGCCGCTATCTGGAGGACCGCTTCTGGGACGAGCCGGAAACCTGAGTTCAGGCCCGATCAGGTCTGACGAAGGACGCGAAACCATAGCACAACGGCCTTCGCGCAGCATGGGATGGGGGTTAAATTTTGGTCCGAAATTGATCGGCCAAAACCCTTGACATGGGGGGTACGGAGGAGTATAATGACTCATGCTGGTCAGGAAGACAGCAAATCTGATTTCGCCTGATGCAAGTCGGGAAAATCATTTTCAAGGGAACAGCCAAAAGGAGGACTAAGGGTCCCAACTGACCACGCGACGTGACTATATCACGCTACACGGTTATGCTGAGTCTCTTCCGATGCCTGGAGCATCGGATTTTGTTTGCCCTCCACTGTCACGGATTTGACATTCGCTGATGGCTTTGGTATAATGACCCTCGCCGCTGAAAAACGGGGCTGTAAAGGGCTCTGATCGGCAGCGCAACAGCGCACCTTAACAACAGCAGAGTGGTGAGCAAGATGGCTCATAACTTTGTGTCATATTCACAAGTCAGTAGTTCAAAATTAAGCCCGAACAAACAATTCCTGCCGGTCAGATCTCGGCCCACACGGGTAACCGTGGGGGCACAATCTCGAGTGGCAAACCCATGAGCTTATTGGTCGTTGTGCAAACGGCTGATGAAGTCTTGTTGGAGAGTTTGATCCTGGCTCAGGACGAACGCTGGCGGCGCGCCTAATACATGCAAGTCGAACGGGTACCTCTTCGGAGGTGCTAGTGGCGGACGGGTGAGTAACACGTGGGCGACCTGCCTTTGAGTGGGGAATAACGCTGGGAAACCAGCGCTAATACCGCATACGCTCTCTGTTTCATTACGGAGAGGAAAGCTTAATGCGCTCAAAGAGGGGCCTGCGGCGGATTAGCTAGTCGGTGGGGTAACGGCCTACCGAGGCATCGATCCGTAGCTGGTCTGAGAGGATGATCAGCCACACTGGGACTGAGACACGGCCCAGACTCCTACGGGAGGCAGCAGTAAGGAATCTTCCACAATGGGGGCAACCCTGATGGAGCGACGCCGCGTGGACGAAGAAGCTTCTCGGAGTGTAAAGTCCTTTTCCCGCAGATGAGAGGGACAGTATGCGGGGAATAAGCCACGGCT
>JBBSAN010000883.1:0-3109 GCA_038252265.1 Chloroflexia bacterium | reverse complement strand
TCGTCACCAGCCGCGAGGTGCTGCACCTCTACGGCGAACATGAGTACCCGGTGCCGCCCCTGGCCGTGCCGGAGCCGCGCGCCGGGCTGCCGTTCGACGCGCTGGCCGACTACGCGGCGGTGGTGCTGTTCGTGCAGCGGGCACAGGCGGTCCAGCCCGATTTCGTGCTGACGGATGCCACCGCGGCGGCGGTCGCGGCCCTGTGCGCGCACCTGGATGGGTTGCCCCTGGCCATTGAACTGGCCGCCGCCCGCAGCAAACTCTTCTCCCCGGCCGCCCTGCTCGCGCGGATGGGCAACTGTCTGGCGCTGCTGACGGGCGGGCCGCGGGATCGGCCGGCGCGGCAGCAGACGTTGCGGGGGGCGATTGCCTGGAGCTACGACCTGCTCACCCCCGCCGAGCAGGCGTTCTTCGACCACATGGCCCTCTTCCCGGATGGATGCACCGAAGCCGACATGCTCGCCACCTACGCTAGTGCAGAGGCTGACGCTGACAGTCTCGCGCTCATGCTGGGCACACTGCTCGACAAGAATTTGCTGTATGTGATTTCGGAGGAGGTTGGAGTACCCCGCGTCGGTATGTTGCAGTCGATTCGGGCGTATGCCTGGGAGCAACTGATGACCCCGCGAGCGGCAGGGACTGACTCTTCGCTGCGCTCTTTAACGGGGGCGGCGCTGCCAGACCCGCTGGTGCCGCTCTGCGATGGAACCGGGGCAGGCGGAAGCAATCGGCGGAGGGCGCGCCGCCCTCCGCACGTGCAGTAGTCGGCACCACTGGCTGTATCCCACTGCGTAGGCCCAGATTAACTTCCATTTCCCGCAGGATGGGGCCCTGCCGGTTGCCCAGGCAGGGCCGGGGGCACACCGGTGCCTCGCCGGGCCAATTCCCACCGCACCGCCGCGCGGACATTCTCGTACTCTTGCTCCAGCTCCAGCCCGGCCCCATCCGGCCGCAGGTCGGCTGCGCCCAAGCCACCGGCGGCGGTGAGGTGGAGATACTAGGCGCTGTGGCAGTGGTGTAAGTCCGCCGCCTCATAATGCGCCGCCATCTGGGTCAGCGCATACTCCCGAATGGGTTCCAGCAGGCCAAAACGCGGCTCCCCGAGGGCATCCGGTTCCTGGCTGATCAGATTCTTCGCGACCAGGGCGGTCAGCTCCGCGAGCATATCGTCGGCCGCTTCTGCAGGATCGTAGCAGACTGTTTCCACCGCCAGCGTCCAGCCGCCGACAAACACCGAGACGCGGCGGAAGCGCGCCTGTTCCGCAGGCGTCAGCAGGTCGTAACTCCAATCCAGGGTGTCGCGGAGCGTCTGCTGGTGCCGGGGCAGGTCCCGCGGTCCGCCCGTTAGGAGGGGCAGCCGCTGATCCAGGCGGGCCAGCATGGCCGGGGGCGAGAAGAGCTTGGTCCGCGCGGCGGCCAGTTCGATGGCCAGAGGGATCCCATCCAGCCGGACGCAAATCGCGGCGACCGCCGGGGCCGTGTCGGCGGTCAGCGTGAAATCGTAGCGGGCCGCACGGGCCCGCTCGACGAAGAGGGCGACCGCCGGCACGGCGGCCAGGGGGGCCAAGGGAGGGAGATCGTGCAGATTGGGGAGGGCCAGGGCGGTCAGCGGGAATTCATACTCGCCATAGATCTGGAGCGCCTCGCGGCTGGTCGCTAGAATACACACCTGCGTCCCGTCGAGCAGCGCGGCGATCTGGGGCGCGGCGGCAATCACCTGCTCCACATTATCCAGCACCAGCAGGCGCCGCTGCGGCTGCAGATGCTCCTGTGAAGTACCACTGGGGCCGAGGCCCCGTGGCTTCTACGCTCCCCGCCGAAGCGGGTTACGTGGGGCGCTTCCCGCCCCGTGCTTGCTTTCGTCCGCTCCTGGTGCGTGTGACCGCGACTCAGCCGCATTGGACAGCCCCGTTGCAAAACGGTCGTGCTTTTACCCAGGGGACCTTACCCTGGAACCGCCAAACACGATTGGATTGTTCAGGTGCCTACTCTCTAGATACCCGAACGGTGCCCCAAAGCGGAAGAGCACCGCAACTCACTTCACGACCTTGTGGCGTTTCATCCACGGCCCCTAAAGGGGCGTGGCTTTCACGCTCACAAAAAACCTGTAAGCGCCGAATCAACTGTGACGGCTCGGCGGCTTCCGCGACGCCCAGCGCCTGGGCAATCGCCGGCAGCACACCCGCTGGATCCCGCGTCGGCATGAGGGAGCTGAAACTCGCCCCGGCCGCGAAGGTGGCCTGAAGGTGCCGAGCGACCGCCACCGCCAGGCACGTTTTGCCGATCCCCGGCGGGCCGATCAGCGTCAGCAAGCGCACCTCGGGCCGTTGCAGGGTGGCGCAGACCGCTGCCACTTCCTGATCCCGGCCGATCAAGTGCGGGGGTTGTGCCAGGTAGGGAGGGAGGGCGAGCAGCGGCGGATGCCCTGGCGAGGGTCTCTCCACCTGCGCCATTTGCAGGAAGGTTGCCCGGGCAGCCTCGGTCAGATCCAACGCATCCGCCAAGCTCTTCGCCGTGGCCAGGAACGGGGCCCGCTGCCCCGATTCGAGATCCCGGATTGTCTCCCGGGAGCAGTTCGCGCGCGCCCCCAGGGCGATCTGGGTCAGCTTCCGCGCCATGCGGTGGGTCCGCAACAAGGCGCCAAACGATGCCGGGGTCGGCATAGACATAGCGGGTTACCTCCTCACACGTCCACCCAATCCGGGGAGTCGCCACAGGCCCCGCCTTGGAGTCGGGTGTGATTCTCGTCTCTAACATAGGGCATGGCCCGGCTCCCTGTCAAATAGGGCCAGCCTGCGGGGAATTCCGCGTAAATTCCGCTTCCGTTTGGAAGGCGTCGCCTGAAGAGAAGATAGGAGGGTTCAGACGCCCCAACAGCCGGGCACTCGGCACCTAGCTATTTATCCGGTAGACTACGGCGGGTGCCAAGAGCCCCGCGCCGAGGGTACTGTTATGGATCAGGTCGTCAAGCGTCTCGCCGATTTGTACGCACTTTGGACGGGAGAGGTCGCCGCGGGGGGGCGGGCCGGGCCCCCCCCCCCCCCCCCCCCCCCCGGAGCCCAGCTAGTTTTGGAGCAGAACCAGCAACCCCACCAGGAACACCCCCGCG
>JBBSAN010000882.1:0-3117 GCA_038252265.1 Chloroflexia bacterium | reverse complement strand
GGCCCGCTACCTCGCCAATGGCAGCCTGGACCCCAGCTTCGGCACTGGCGGCCTGGTGGCGACCGACTTCGGGGCGACCGATCAGGTATTCAGCCTGGCGCTGAACGGCACCGGCGCGATCTCGGCGCTGGGCGAGACCCGTACCCCCCCGACTAGCAGCGACGTGGCCCTGGCCCGCTACCTCGCCAACGGCACCCCCGACCCGGCCTTCGGCACCGGGGGGCGCGTCACCACCGATCTGGGCGGCGATGATAGCGGCTACGGCCTGGCCGTGCTGACCGACGGACGGCTCCTGGCGGTCGGCCATGCCGGCTACTCCCAGGACTTCGATCTCGGCCTGGTTCGGTACCTGCCCAACGGCAGCCCTGACCCCACCTTCGGTACCGGGGGCGTGGTGATCACCGACCTGGGCGGCAATGATGTGGCGCGGGGAGTGCTGCTGAATGCCGACGGCAGCGCGCTGGTCGGGGGGTCGAGCCGTATTCCGGGGGTCACCCAGCCTTTTGTGGCCCGTTACACCGGCGGCGGCACACTCGATCCCACCTTTGGCCCCGGCGGCGTGGTGCGCCAGTCCGTCCTCTGGAGCAACGCCATCAGCCGCGGTGTGGTGCGCCAGCCGGATGGCAAGGTCGTGGTGGTCGGAAACACAAACAGCAGCAGGCCGGTGCTCGTGCGCTTCACCGCCGGCGGGCAGCCCGACTCGACCTTTGGCGTCAGCGGGGTCGTCACGCCGACTCTCACCGGCTACACGCTGTATCTCTACGCGGTGACCCTCCAACCGGACGGGAAGATCGTAGCGGCGGGGCAACGCCGCGACAGCGTGGAAGGTGACACGTTGGTGGTGCGCCTGCTGCCCGATGGCACCCCGGATGCGACGTTTGGGAACGGGGGCTATGCCACCATCGACATCAATTTCAGCTCGAACGATTACGCGAGCGCGGTCGTGGTGCAGCCCGACGGCAAGCTAGTCACGGCGGGGAACGCCAATGGCCTGGGCTACGTGGCCGCCCGCTTCCTGCCCAACGGCCAGCCCGACGCCACTTTTAACAGCATCGGCTGGAATTACATCGCCGGGTTCACCTCGGAGGCGACCGACCTGGCGCTCCAGGCCGACGGCAAGGTCGTCCTGGTCGGCTATATGTCCGGGTCGGGGGGACCGGCGCGGTTCGGGGTTGGCCGGTTCCTCGCCAACGGCCAACGGGATACGGCGTTCGGCACCAACGGGCTGGTGACCGTCGCGTTCCCCAGCCCCTACGACATCGGGAATGCCACTACGGTGGCGCTGACCGCCGACGGGCGGATTGTGGCGGCGGGGTCGCTCCAGAGTTCCGGTGGGGGGGCTGCCGGGCTGGTCCAGCTGCTCCCTGATGGCACCCCGGATCCGACCTTCGGCACGGGCGGCGTGGCGGTCGCGGTGATCGGTTGGGGCGGGGCAAATGCGCTGGTGCTCGATGGGGCGGGGCGGCTGCTGGTCAGTGGTGGGGGGGTACTCGCCCGGTTCCTGCCCGACGGAACGCTGGACCCCGGCTTCGGCACCGGCGGGTCGCTCACTCCGCCCGCCGCGCTGCTCGCTCTGGCCGACCCAGCAGATGGCACGCTGGTCGCCGCCGGGGTGCTGCACTCCAACGGCGACCGGTTGCTCACGGCAGTGCGCTTCCTCTATGACACCGGTCCCCCGCCGACGCCGACCGGCCGCGTCACCCCCCTGCCAACGGCGACCCCGGTGATCCCTAGCGCCACGCCGACACCCCCTTGCGGCGGAAGCTGGACCAGTGTGCCGGTGCCGACCGCCAGCACCGGCAGCCATGTGCTGGTCGCCATCGCGGCGCGCACCAGCAACGATATCTGGGCGGTCGGGCGCTATATCGATGCGACGGTGAATAGCGCGAGTTTGATCACCCACTGGAACGGTAGCGCGTGGAGCGTGGTGCCCAGCCCCAATCGCTTCGGTTCGACCTTCCTCAACGGCGTGGCGGTGGTGAGTGCCAACGACGCCTGGGCGGTGGGCTATGACACGCTGGGTACACTGACCATGCACTGGAATGGGACCATCTGGCAGATCGTCGCCAGCCCCAATGGTACGTCTTCCAGTGAACTCTACGGGGTAACAGCGCTGGCGGCCAATAATGTGTGGGCGGTGGGCAGCACGAGCGCCAGCAGTAACACGGTGCAGACCCTTGTCTTACACTGGGATGGGGCAACCTGGAGCCGGGTCAGCAGTCCCAACTCGCCCCTGGTCAACAACTGGCTCTACGCCGTGACCGCAATTGGGCCGAACGACCTTTGGGCCGTTGGGACGGCAGCCCCTAGCCCCGATACGCATTACGACTCGCTCACGCTGCACTGGAACGGCAGCGCGTGGAACGTGGTGTCCAGCCCGAACGGGGCCACCACGTTCAATACGCTCTACGGGGTGGCCGGAGTCGCCGCCAATGATGTCTGGGCCGTGGGCCCGACCCAGGCCCTGCACTGGGACGGGAGCGCCTGGGCCGATGTGCCCCGACCGGAGGGGCACTGGAACAGCATTACTGCCCTGAGCGCAGGGGACGCCTGGACCGTGGGCTCCATCTGGAATGTGGCCTTGCAACGGACCGAGGCGGTCACCGCCCATTGGAACGGCACCGGGTGGGTGAATGTCCCCGACCCCGCAGAGCCAGGCAACACCGAACTCAGCGGCGTGGCCGCGATCACGACCAACGAAGTCTGGGCGGTCGGGGACACGGCCAGCAGCGGGTCCCCGAGCCGGCCCTATAGCCTGCGCTGGTCCGCCGCCTGCGCCACGGCGACCGTAACGCCGACCCACACCGCTGGCCCGTCGCCGACCCGCACGAGCAGCCCCTCACCGACGGCGACGAGCCCCAGCCAGGGCACGGTTAGCCCGACCCCGTCGCCGACCCGCACGAGCGGCCCAGCACCCAGCGCGACGGCTTCCGGTCAGGGCACGGTCAGCGCGACCCCGTCGCTGACCCGCACGAGCGGCCCAGCACCCAGCGCCACCGCGACCAGCGCACGCACGGCCAGCCCGGGGCCATCACCGACGGCGCTCACTTGTCCGGTGCAGTTCACCGACGTACCGGCGGGCAGCACGTTCTATGACTATGTGCGCTGCCTGGCCTG
>JBBSAN010000881.1:0-3146 GCA_038252265.1 Chloroflexia bacterium | reverse complement strand
TGACCACTGACCACTGACCACTGACCACTGACCACTGACCACTGACCACTGACCACTGACCACTGACCACTGACCACTGACCACTGACCACTGACCACTGACCACTATGCTTGACATCATCCTAATCCCCGTCGTCGTGCTGCTGGGGCTGCTGGTCGGCAGCCTGGTGGCGGGGGTGGCGGCGTGGCTGCCGGGGGCGCGGGCGGGAGGGCTGCGACCGCGCTGCCTGCTGACCGGGCGACCCCGCACCTGGGTGGAGGCGCTGCCGCTGGTCGGCTATTTCGTGCAGGGGGGGCGCTGCCGCCACTGCGGCCTGCCGCTGCCACGCTGGGTGCCGGGGGTAGAAGCGAGCATGGCCGGGCTGACCCTGGTCGCCTATCTGGTCGCCGGGCCGACTCCGCGCTTCCTGGTCTATGTGGCCGAGGCGGCGGTGCTGCTCTTGCTCACGGTGATGGACTGGCGGCGGCACGAGGTCTATACCATTGTCGTGCTGGCCGGGGTGGTGGTCGGCCTGGTCGGTGGGGTGGTGCTGCCCGAGATCGGGCTGAGCGGGGCGCTGGTGGGGGGGTTCGTCGGCGGCCTGCTCATGCTGATCCTCTACGGGGCGGGGCGGGTGCTGGGGCGGGCGCTCTACGGCAAAGAGGGGCTGGCCTTTGGTGATGTTGAGCTAGGGGTGGTCATCGGGCTGATGTGCGGCTTCCCGGCGGTGGTGCCGCCGCTGTTCTGGGGGCCGGTGCTGGGCGGGGTGATCGCCGTCGTCCTGCTGTTCACCGGCAAGAAGGGGCTGCGTGATTATTTCCCCTACGGGCCGGGCCTCTGCCTGGCGGCGCTGGCCTTTGTCCTGCTCCACACCGGCCACTTCCCGGTGTGGGACACCCTGCGCCTGACCGTCCTCAGTGACATGGCGACGCTGCTCGGCCAGATCGTGACCAAGCTGGCCCGGCGGCTGGTGCATTGAACGAGGACTGAGGACTGAGGACTGCGGACTGAGGTATGAGCTAGAAACTCGGAAGTCCGCAGTCCTCAACTCTCGCTTTGACGCTTCGCAACGGCGCGGGGTATAATGACAGCGACGGGCCGTCCACCCCGTCTGATACTTATGGAGATTCGCTCTTGCTGCCTTTGACTCTCGAAACCGCATCCACGCCTCCGACCACCGATCCCCCCCCTGCCGACCACGAGGCGCTGATCCTGGACGGGCGCGCTGTCGCCACCACCCTCCGCGCCGAAGTGCAGGGGCAAATTGCTGACCTGCTGACCCGCCATCCGATCCTACCCGGCCTGGCCGTCTTGCTGGTGGGCGATGATCCGGCCTCGCGTAGCTACCTGACCATGCTCCTCAAGACGTGTCGCACCGTGGGGCTGCCCGCCGAATTGTTCGAGCTGCCTGCCACGGCCAGCCGCCAGATGATCCAGGCCGAGATCATGTATCTCAATGGGCTGCCGTCGGTCGCCGGGATCATCGTGCAGATGCCGTTGCCCGAGCCGATGATGCCCGACGTGGTGACCGAGGTGCTTGACCCGGCCAAAGATGTGGACGGCATTCACCCCGAAAATGCCGGGCGGCTGACCCTGGGGTACGCGGGCCTGGACTACTTTCAACCGGCCACGCCGCTGGCCGGGATGGAACTGTTGCGGCGCTATAACATCCCGGTCAGCGGGCGGCGGGCGCTGGTTATTGGCCGTTCGGCGGTGGTCGGCAAGCCCCTGGCGATGCTGCTGCTGGCGGCCAACGCCACCGTCACCGTGGCCCACTCGCGTACCCCCCCGGCCATGCTCCGCGCCCTGGTGGGCGAGTCGGATATTGTCGCCAGCGCGGTGGGTCGTCCCGGCTTGCTGACCGGCGACATGCTGCGGCCCGGCGCGGTCGTCCTCGACTTCGGGGTCAGCGTGATCGATGGCGCGCTGGTGGGCGATGCTGACGCGGCCAGCGTGGCGCGGGTGGCCGCCGCTTATACACCGGTCCCTGGCGGCATCGGCCCGATCACCAACCTGATGCTGGTGCAGAACACGCTCAAAGCCGTGCGTAAGCTACTGCGCGACTGATACAATGCCCCCTGGTGCAGCCTTATACGAGGTAACAAGATGGTAGTCATTGTAGATTCAATGCGGCAACACGATGCTTTATTTGCACGCTTCAGGGATCGTATCTCGGTCAATCCTGATTTAGATCGCAAGCTAGTTAGTTAGGTAGCTAGGCGGGCAACCGTGGATCGGCTACCCCGCCCTTCACAAAATAAACGGATCCCGGTAGAATCTCTGGTATCTTACCCCAGGAGATTCGCCATGGATCCGCATCGTCAATTCTGCCACAATCCGCACTGCCCCGCAAGGGGCCAAGTGGACCAAGGCCATATCGTGATTCATCGCCAACAGGAGCAGCGCTACCGTTGTACGCTCTGTCGGCACACGTTCACCGCCCGCCGGGGCACGCCCTACTATCGCGGGCCTGTCCCGGAAGACCCGCAGACCCGTGTGCTCACCTTGATCGCCTACGGCTGTCCCGTCGAAGCCGCCGCCCGCGCCTTTGCCCTGCAAGCACGCACCATTCGTCGCTGGGTCGCCGTGGCGGGGGCCCATGCCCAAGCCGTGCATGAACAGCTGGTCCAGCAACCGCGCGAGCTGGAGCATGTGCAAGCCGCTGAGATCCGTGTGCGCGCCCAAGGGCGGGTCCTCTGGCTGGCGTTGGCGGTGATGGTCAGTACCCGCTTGTGGTTGGGCGGTGCGGTCAGCCCCACCCGCGACCGCGCCTTGATCGACCGGCTGGCGGCGCAGATCCGGGCGTGTGCGATGGTCGCGCCCCTGTTGGTGGCGGTGGATGGGCTGAGTAGCTACGTCGGCGCGCTGCGGCGGGCGTTCCGCGAACGGGTGCCGACCGGCGGGCGCGGCGCGCCGCGCAAGGTCATCTGGGCGGAGTTGGTGATGGGGCAAGTGGTGAAGGCGTATGCGCGGCAGCGCGTGGTGGGGGTCGCGCATTGGATTGCCCAGGGGACGGCGATCGCGGCGGTGGGGCTGGGGGCAGCGCACGGGCAGCCGGGTGTTGAACACAGCCACCATCGAGCGGTTGAACGGGACCTTTCGGGAACGGCTGGCCGGACTGGCGCGGCGGACGCGGCATTTGCTGCGCGAGCAAGCGACGCTGGCGG
>JBBSAN010000880.1:0-3148 GCA_038252265.1 Chloroflexia bacterium | reverse complement strand
GGCGGCCTGGCATACTCCGACCGCCAGAGCGGGGCACATCCCCGCCTGGCGGTCGTCTTTTAGGTGCTAGCCGCTATGAAGATCACGCTCCGCCCGATTGGGCCGGACGATATGCCGTTCCTCTACCGGGTGTATTACAGCACGCGGGAGGATGAGCTACTGCTGGTGGATTGGAATGATGCGCAAAAAGAAGCCTTTGTGCAACAGCAGTTCGCCGCCCAACATCAACACTACCAGCAGCACTATATTGGCGCGGCCTTCCAGGTCATCCTGCTCGACGGGCAGCCTGCCGGGCGGCTCTACGTGGCCCGCTGGCCCGCCGAGATCCGCATCGTGGATATTACGGTCTTGCCCGAATACCGCAACAAGGGCATCGGGACGCGGCTGCTGCGCAAGCTGATGACCGAAGCGCGCGCGGCCCACAAGCCGCTCAGCATCCATGTGGAGCTGTTCAACCCGGCCCTGAACCTCTATCAGCGACTTGGTTTTGTCAAAACCGGGGAGCACGGCGTCTATCACCGGATGGATTGGATCCCTCCGGGCGCGCCTGCCGCCTCCTAGACGAAAACCGCTTCGTAGCGGGCACCGGCAGCGTCCACACCGATGGGCACGATGAACAGTTCGAATGCGCCCAGCGTCGCGTGCTCCAGCCGCACGATCTGCTGCGCCAGGATCGGGGCGCGCGGGCCGCGAAAGACGAGAGAAAACGGGGTGCGGTGCTGCTCCGTCCGGGGGTCCGCCGGTCCCGTGTCCTTCAACTCGCTGGCCTCGATCAGGTTGAACGCGAAGTCCGGCGCGGCCTGACTGACCTGGAACGAATCCTGTAAGAGCGGGGTAAAGGTGTCCAGCGTAAAGGTTTCCAGCATATAGCCTCTATGAGCATGGATGATGCGGGGCAAATAGTAGCGCCCGGCGTGCGCCAGCCGGGCACGCGCCGGAGGGCGCGCCGGGCAAAGTGGATTACCGCAGGCCCCGACCCGTTGCTGGATCGGGGCCTGGATGTGTATTCCAATGATCAACAGGCCGGGGGCCATCCGGTCGGGGCGGCAGCCCCGCATTAAGTCCCCAGGTACGGGTGCAGCCAGCCGCTATGCAGCTTGCTTGCCAGCGTGACCAGGCTCTGGTCGTTTGCGGCGGGCATGGCGAGGGTCTGGCGCATGGTATTGACCAGCCCACTCCCCTGCCGCTGCACCTGGCGCACCGCAATCGTCCGGCTACCGACCGGCTGCCCGGTCAGGAGGCAGGCGGTCTCATAGCCCAGCAGAGTCAGGAGATCGGCGGGAGCCTTAGCATCGCCGGTGGCCGGGAGGGCAGTGACGATACCCAGGGCCGCGTTGCCCTGCGCCGCCAACAGCGTCTCGTGGGCCAGGAAGGCGCTACCCGCCAGAGGGATCGATCCGGCCAGCCCGGCCTGGCTGTAGGCCCGCACCCACTCCACCGCGAGCGCCCCGCTGTAGGCAGCGTAGACGAAGTCGGGCCGGGCGGCAGCGATGGTGCGCAGCGCCTCAGCCACGCTCGGCCCGCCGTTGGGCTGGTGAGTAATGATCGTCTGCAACACCCGCCCCCCGGCGCTTTCAAAGCCGAGGCGGAAGGCGGCAAACGTATCAAACCCGCTATCGTAGCACGAGGCGGCGAGCACTGCCGTGCGCCCCAGCGCCCTGGCCGCCCAGGCCCCGAACGCGACCGCGCTCTGGACCAGGTCCAGCCCGTGGTAGGTCACCTGGGTGTCGGCTTTCGTCGTGCGCGGGAGATTCTCGCCCAGGCTCACCGCCAGCACTGTCGCCTGGCGGGCCTGGAGCGTGCCCCGCAGGTAGGAGAGGGTCAGCGCATCCATCATCCCGACGAGCTGCCGGACGCCCTCTTTGTTGATCAACTGTTGCGCCGTTTCATAGGCGTTCAGCGCGCCGGACCCGGTTTCGCGCACGACAAGGTCGAACGAGCGATCCGCACCGGCCAGTTGCAGCCCGGCCAAGAAGTTACGGACCAGGTCGGGATGGATCGTGGAGGTCGGCAGCAGCAGACCCACACGTCCGAGGGTACCGGCGCGGGATGCGCCGCTGGTGCGAGACGGGCCGAGGAGGCCGTGCGCCTGAGTGGCCGGGGCGAGCAACGTCTCGGCCACCAGCCCGCCGACGGTCAGCCCCGCCAGGCGTAAGAAGTCCCGACGACTGAATTGCTTGTTGTCGGATGAGGTTTTCATATAGGGTGATTGGCTCCTTCGGTGTATGCTAAGTTGGGGGTGAGGAATGAGGCAGGCTGGGTGAACAGCCGGACCGGCTCAGGTCTGGTGGTGTTTCCGCGTTCCAGCGAACGTAGGCCGGGCTGCCCATTCGCCCGACGGTATGCGCGCGGTTGCAGCACCCTATGGATGCTCTGATCAGAGCATAGTAGTACAACAGGGGACACACAAGTGCCAATGGTCCCTTTCAGGCGGGCCGGTACTCCGGCCCGTGACCATAGGTGCGGTGTGTTCAAGAATTCCATAGCACTCTCCAGCATCGGTTGAGCGGTGGGGGAGCGGAGCCGTCCGCTCCCCCGCTGCGTGCCGCCGAGGCGGCGTTCGGGGTTACGGGGCAGTCGGCAGGCAGCCGGTGAACAGGTTGTTAGTCACTGTGCCGGAGCCGCTGAACGTGGCCCCGATCAGGTTGCCGTTGACCGTGCCGTTGCTGAAGCTGACCGCTGCGCGCGGGGCCAGGATGCTGCCCTGCACCGCGATGCCGGACACACTCAGGCTTGTCGCCGAAGCGAAGTTGAACAAGACCTTCTGGCGGGTGGTGCCGTTGACCGCGACCCCCGCATTGTGCAGCGTGTCGCTGGTTCCGTCCACGTTGATCAGCACGGTGGACCCGGCAGGCGCGGTGATCGTCACGTTGCTCGCGTTCGCCAGGTTGACCCCGGAGATGTTGAAGACGTTCAGATTGGGGTTCGTGCCGGTCAGGGTGTACTGGTTGTATTGCCAGGTGATGGTGCCGGTGGTCGCCAAGCCCGACCAGAAGGTCGAGGCCCCGCGGAGGTAGGTTCCGGCGGCGGTGAAGTTCAGCACGCTACCCTGGCGCGGGCTGCCATGCGGGAAGCCGACACTGGTAAACGTGCCCGTACCGGCATAGACCGCGTTACCGTTCACCACCGAGCCGTTGCTGAAGGTGAT
>JBBSAN010000879.1:0-3150 GCA_038252265.1 Chloroflexia bacterium | reverse complement strand
TCTCCTTGCGGCCAAGGATCAGGGGTCAGGGATCGGGGTCAGACGGTGGCCGCGTTATTGGTGTAAAGGTTGAGTTGGTCAATCGGCAAAGGGATCAGCCCGGCTCGTTCGCCAGGGCCGTTTCCAGCGCGGCGCGCATCACGGCGATGGGGGCGCGCTGACCGGTCCATAGCTCGAACGACGCCGCGCCCTGGTGGAGCAACATGCCCAGTCCGTCCAGGGTGCGGCACCCCGCAGCGGTGGCCTGGGCTAGCAGCCGGGTGCGGCGCGGGCGGTAGACCAGATCGTAGACCAGGAGATGGGGGGGCAGTTGCACCCCTGTTGGGATGGGTGAGGCGTCCACGTAGGGCCACATGCCGATAGAGGTGGCGTTGACCAGCAGGGTCGCCCCCTCCAGCGCGGCCACCAGCGCGTGCGCGTCCAGCGTCCCGGCGATGCCGTCGCCCGGTTTGGTCATGTTGAGCAGGTTCGCTGCCGCCGCGATGTTGCGCGCCAGCACCGTCACCCCGATGCCGTGTGTCCGCAATGCCCCGTAGACCGCCCGCGCCGCGCCGCCCGCGCCGAGCAGGACGGCCCTGCCGCCTGGCGGCAGGCCCCCGGCTTCGACTAACGCCTGCCAGAAGCCGGTCACATCGGTGTTGTGGCCGACCAGGCGCCCTTCGGTATAGACAATCGTGTTGACCGCGCCCAGCAGGTGCGCGCCGGCACTGAGGCCGTCCATCAGTGGCAGCACCGCCGTTTTGTGCGGCACAGTCACGTTGGCCCCGACGATGCCTGCCCGGCGCAACCCGGCAACGGTGGCAGCCAGGGTGTCGGGTGGCACCGGCCACAGCTCATAGCGCCAGTTCAACCCGCAGGCCGCGAACGCGGCGTTCTGCATCAGCGGCGACAGGCTGTGCGTCACCGGCCAGCCGATCAGGCCCACTCGATTTTGGATTGCGGATTTTGGATTTTGGTCCGCATCGCTCGTGGCTCGTGGTTCGTGGCTCGTGGTTAGGACCTCATTGCTCGTCGCTCGTCGCTCGTTGCTCGCTGCTCGCTGCTCGTTGCTCACTGCTCTCTGCTCTCGACGCCCATGCAGCCCAGCAGGCGGGCGAAGCCGGGGAAGCTGTCGGCGGCGCAGGCCATACCCTCGATGATCGTTTCGCCCTCGGCCAGCACCCCGGCGACGGCGAGGGCCATCGCCAGCCGGTGGTCGCCGTGGCTGTTGACGGTGGTACCGATCAGCGGGGTGGGACCGTGGACCAGGAAGCCGTCAGGCATCGGGTCGATGATCGCCCCCAGGCGGCCCAGTTCGGCGACGACGGTAGCGATCCGGTCGGTTTCTTTGACCCGCAACTCGGCGGCGTCGCGCACGACCGTCGTACCCTCGGCCTGGGTCGCCAGCACGGCGAGGACGGGTAGTTCATCGATCAGGCGCGGGATGAGCGCCCCTTCGATGGTCGTGGCCCGCAGCGGGCGCGCTTCGAGGATCACATCGGCCACCGGTTCGCCGTGTTCTTCGCGCACGTTTTCGAGCAGCAGCGCCACCCCCATCGCCTCCAGTACATCCAGCACCCCGGTGCGGGTGGGGTTGATCCCCAACCCGGTCACGCGCAAGACCGACCCCGGTCGCCCTGCCGCTGCTGCCAGCACGAACGCCGCCGACGAGATGTCGCCCGGCACGGTCAGATCCAGCGATTGAAGCGACGCCGCCTCGATTTCGACTTGCGTCGCACTCAATTGCCGCACGGTCGCGCCCATCGCCCGCAACATGCGCTCGGTGTGGTCGCGGCTGGGGGCGGGTTCTTGGACCGTGGTCGTGCCCTCGGCGAACAGGCCCGCCAGCAACACCGCTGACTTGATCTGGCCGCTGGCGACGGGGGTAGCGTAATGTATACCGTGCAACCGCCCGCCACGGATGGTGAGCGGGGCCAATCGCCCGCCGTCGTGCCCTTGCACCGTCGCGCCCATCTGCCGCAGGGGGAGGGCGATCCGGTCCATCGGGCGGCGCAAGAGCTGGGCGTTGCCGGTCACCACGCTGCGGAACGGCTGCCCGGCCATGATCCCGGCCAGCAGGCGCATCGTCGTGCCCGACCCGCCGCAGTCCAGCGGGGCCGTTGGCTCTACCAGCCGCCCGCGCCCGTGGATCACGACTTCGGTCGGCGTCGGCTGCTCCACCGTCACGCCCAGCCCGCGCACGACCTCGACCGTGGCGCGGCAGTCGTTGGCCGCCAGAAAGTTGTGGGCGCGGGTTGCCCCGTCGGCCAGCGCCCCGAACAGCACGGCCCGGTGGCTGATCGATTTGTCCCCCGGCACCTGCACAGTGCCCCCCAGCGGGCGGCGGCTGCCGCGAATGATTAACGTGTCGGCGTCGGCCTCGTCGGCGCTCATACAAATAACCTCCGTCGGATCTGTTGCGCGCCCGTTAAATAGGTCGTCAGCGCGGCCTCATCGCCGCCCGCCAATAATGCCCGCACGGTCGCCAGCGCGCGCTCCACGCGGGCCAGGTGCGCGTCCACGGCGGCGCGGTTGGTCAGCAGCGTGTCGCGCATCATCGCCACTTCGCCTGCCGCCACGCGGGTGGTGTCGCGGAAGCCACCCGCCGCCAGGATCCAGGCCAGATCATCGGTGGTGGCCTGCTCTTGCGCCGCCAGTACCAGCGCCACTGCCATAATATACGGTACATGGCTGATCGCGGCAACCGCCGCGTCGTGCCGGGCCGCGTCCACCACCATAGGCCGTGCCCCCACCGCCTCGGCCAGCCCCGCCGCCCGGTCTAACGCCGCCGGGGTGCTGCGCGCTGTGGGTACCTGGACGAAGGGTGCCCCCCGATAGAGGGCCGGGTCCGCCGCATGGAGGCCCCCGCGCTCCTTGCCGCACATCGGGTGCCCCCCGACCGCGACCACCTGGGGCGGCACTGCCCCCAGCGCGGCACAAATCGCTGCCTTGCTGCTGCCCAGGTCCATGATCAGCGCGCCCGGTTTCACCCACGCTCCGACCTGGGGGATCAGCGCCAGGATCGCCTGCACCGGAGCGGCCAGGACCACAATGTCCGCCTGAGCCACCTCTGCCGCCAGATCCGTCGTCGCCTCGTCTACAATTCCGGCCTCAATCGCTGCCTGTCCGGTCGCCCCTTCACGCACGACTCCGATCACCTGCGCGCACTGC
>JBBSAN010000878.1:0-3169 GCA_038252265.1 Chloroflexia bacterium | reverse complement strand
GATCGGGTTGGCGGCGCGGCACCAGCAGCCCAACTTAGCTGCTTGGCAACGCCGCTTGGCCTATGCGTTCGATCACGCACTGCACCGGGCACCCGCGCCCGCCCCGCAGCACCTCTAACGGACTTTGCATCAGCCGTGACGTTACCACCGCTTGACCCCACCCCGCCCCGGTGCTATACTCAGAACGCAGAAACCAGAAGTCAGAAGTCAGAAGTCAGAAATTAGCCAGCTTGCTTTCCAAGACTCATAGCCGATCCCATGCCACCCATTCTGCCACGGCTTAGCGGCCACAGCCAACACCCTTGTGTAGCATCTAACTAATTTCTGACTTCTTATTTCTAATGTCTAACAACCCGTGCGCCGCCCCCGGCGGCGTGGTCTGACGAGGAGGTCAGCCCTCATGCCCGATATGATGCGCGCCATCGCCAAAACTCAGGCCGCGCCCGGCGCGGAATTGATCCGCGTCCCGATCCCCACCATCGGCCCGAACGACATCTTAATGCAAGTGAAAGCCGCCAGCATGTGCGGCACCGATCTCCATATCTGGAACTGGGACCCCTGGGCACAGTCGCGCATCCAGGTGCCGATGGTTTTCGGCCACGAATGCTGCGGCATCGTGACCGAGGTCGGGCACAATGTCGCCAACGTCAAGCCCGGCGACTTCGTCTCGCTGGAAACGCATATCACCTGCCAGCACTGCCTCCAATGCCGCCTGGGGCAGGGCCACGTCTGCGCCAACGTCGAGATCCTGGGCGTGGACCGTCAGGGTGTCTATGCAGAATACGTGTCCGTGCCCTCGCACGTTGCATGGTTGAACCCGCCCAGCCTGCCGGTGGAGGTCGCATCCATTCAGGAGCCGTTCGGCAACGCGGTCCACACCACCTTCTCCTGCGAGATCCCGACCAAGCGGGTGGCGGTAATCGGCTGCGGCCCGATCGGGCTGTGGGCCATCGCCATCTGCAAGGCCATCGGCGCGGCGGCGGTGTTCGCCACCGACGTAAACCCGCACCGGCTCCATCTGGCCGAGACGATGGGCGCGACCCGCGCGCTGAACAGCCGCGAGGTCGATGTGGTCCAAACGGTGCTCGATGCCACCGATGGGGTCGGCGTAGACGTGATGCTGGAGATGTCGGGCAACCCCCGTGCCATCGCCCAGGGGTTCGAGATGCTGCGCTATGGCGGCGAGGCGGCGCTGCTGGGCCTGACCGGCAAGCCGGTGGAACTGGATCTCAACAACGCCGTCATCTTCAAAGGCGCGACCGTCCACGGAATTTCGGGCCGCCGCATCTGGGACACCTGGTATCGCACTCAGCGGTTGATCCTGTCGGGCGCGGTCGATCCCATGCCGGTGATCACCCACCGCTTCCCGCTGGAAGAGTTCGCCACCGCCTTCGACCTGATGACTCGGGGCGAGGCGGCGAAGTGTATTTTGTTCCCGTAGGGGATAGGGGTTGCGGGCTAGGGGCGGAAACGAGGTTTGAAGTTTGAGGTTTGAAGTTTGAGGTAACGGTGTGGAGAAAATACCACCTCAAACCTCAAAGCTTATACCTCGTCACCAACCCCCAACCCCTCACCCCATCCCCCAACTAGAATCGAGGCTAAAGGAGCATCCCTCACATGGCTGACATCGTGACCCCGGAATGGGTCCGCGACGCGGTATTCTATCAGATTTTCCCCGACCGCTTTGCCCAAAGCACGGCGGTGCTCAAGCCGAGTAATTTAGAAGGTTGGGAGGCCCAACCGACCATTCGCGGGTTCAAAGGTGGCGACCTGATGGGCGTGGTCGAGCACCTGGACCACATCGCCGGGCTGGGCTTCAACGCCATCTATTTCTGCCCCGTTTTCCAATCCTCGGCCAACCACCGCTATCATACCAACGACTACTATAACATTGATCCGCTGCTGGGCGGGAACAAGGCGTTCCGCCTCCTGCTGGACGAGGCGCACGCGCGGGGCATCCGGGTGGTGCTGGATGGCGTGTTTAATCATACCAGCCGGGGCTTTTTCCAGTTCAACCATATTCTGGAGAACAAAACCAAATCGCCGTACCTGGACTGGTTCCACGTCTACGACTGGCCGCTGCACCCCTACACCGAGACGACCGGGGAAGAGGATCTGGCCTACCCCCCGCCCAACTACGAATGCTGGTTCAACCTGCGCGACCTGCCCAAGCTGAACACACGCACGCGGGCGGTGCAGGAGATGATTCTGGACGTAGCGCAGCACTGGGTGGAGTTCGGCATTGACGGCTGGCGGCTGGATGTGCCCAGCGAGATTGACGACGACAGCTTCTGGCGCGAGTTCCGCCAGCGGGTCAAAGGGGCCAACCCGGACGCCTACATCGTGGGCGAGATCTGGCACGAGGCCCGGCGCTGGCTCCAGGGCGACCAGTTCGACGCCGTAATGAACTATCTCTTCATGCGGGGTGCCCTCTGCTTCGCCGGGCAAAACAGCATCCATCCCGGCGTGCGCCACCAGTGGGGGCACTGGACGCTGGAACCGATCAGCGGCAACGCGCTGGAGCACTGGATCGATCAGTCCTTGAGCCTCTACGACCGGGCGATCAACGAGGTGCAATTGAACCTGCTCGACAGCCACGACACCCCGCGCTTCCTGACGATGGTGCAGGGCGACGAGGCGGCGTTGCGGCTGGCGATCCTGTTCCAGATGACCTATCCCGGGGCGCCCTGCCTCTACTATGGCGATGAGATCGGCATCGGGGCCGCGCCGCTGCCGCTGCCGTGGAACCCGTCCACCGACCCCAGTTGCCGCCCCGGTATGCCGTGGGAGGAGAACCGCTGGAGTATGGGCCTGCTGGATCATGTCAAAAAGGCGATTGCCCTGCGCACCGCGCACCCGGTGCTGCGCCGGGGCGAGTACCAGTCCCTCGCCAGCGACGCCACAATCTATGCCTTCACCCGGCGGCTGGGCGACGATCTGATGGTGTTGGTGCTGAACGCCGGGAAAGAGGCGCGGACGCTGGATCTGGTGGTGCCCGCCGGGCTGGCCGAGGGGCAAACGCTGGTTGATATCTGGGGCGGCAGTACAGCCCAGGTGAAGGACGGCGCGCTGCGCGGCCTCCAGGTGCCCGCCCAGAACGGCGCGGTGCTGATGGTGCCGCCGGGCACAACACCATGAACCCCGACGAATATCTCGACGCGATCCTCTC
>JBBSAN010000877.1:0-3170 GCA_038252265.1 Chloroflexia bacterium | reverse complement strand
CCTTCGCTGCGCTCAGGATGACAGCCTGGGTTGGCAGCCGCACCCGCCACCCGGCAACAGCCGCCCACTACCAATCCTACGACCCGGCCCCACCGCGCCCATGTGCTATAATAGCGGGGCCACGGCCCCGCCCGTATGATCTATACGCACCAGAGGCGGTGAGGGTCACAGGCTGGCCCAAACGACCAGTATAGGGCGACGCGCGGCCTGGAGGTTTGACGCAGGAGGTAGCACATGGCACAGCAAGCAAGCGCCCAGGCCCCCCAGCCTTCTCCAATAGAAAACGTACCAGGCATCTCAGATGATATTCTGCGCGCCGTGGAACGGCTGGAAGACCAGCTTGAACAGGTGCTCGGCCCCCGCCCTTTCCCCAAACCGGCAGAGATCCGCAACGTCAACGAACTGGTGCAGGGGGGGCTGACCCCCGGCCAGCGCATCGCTGACCGGGTGGCAGCGATCATCGGCTCGTGGCCGTTCATCATCACCCAGAGTGTGATCCTGACGATCTGGATCATCCTGAATGTGGTCGCCTGGATGCAACACTGGGACCCCTACCCCTTTATCCTGTTGAACCTGGCCCTGTCATTCCAGGCCGCCTACTCCGGCCCGATCATCATGATGAGCCAGAACCGCCAGAACGCGAAGGACCGCATCGGGGCCGAAGAGGACTTCCGCGTGAACCGGGTAGCCGAGGATGAGATCCGGGCGATCATCGCCCACCTGGAACGGCAGGATCAGGTCATGCTCCATATTCTGGAGCGCCTGGAGCGGCACCAACGGCTCTTCGGCCACGCTGGCACGACGGTGCGCCACACCGGTCCCGCACCCGACGGAGCCGCGCCAGGGGTGGACACCCTCGCCGATCCGCGAGTGGGCGGGGTGGAGCCAGAGTAGGACGCGCACCGGACCGCGTGATAGATGACGACGCTCTGGCGTTCTACATAGGGGAACCTTGATCAAGGAGCGACCGACAACCTGTGAAGCTGAACCATCCGATTGACGCCCTGGTGCTGGATATGGACGGGGTGCTGTACCGGGGCGACGAGCCGCTGCCGGGAGCGGCGGCGCTCTTCCCCGCTTTACGCGAGGCCGGGATTTCGGTTATACTGGCGACGAACAACGCCACCCGCAGCCCGGCCCAGGTGGTGGCGAAACTGGCCCGCATGGGCATCGTGGTCCCCGAATCGTGGATACTCACTTCAGCTTCGGCCACCGTGGCCTGGGTGGGCGAACACGCGCCAGGGGGAGCCAGGGTCTATTGCCTGGGCACCGAGAGCTTCCGGTCGGCGCTGCTGGCCTTGCCGGGGGTGACCTGGGACGAGGAGCGCCCCGACTATGTGCTGGTCAGCCTGGATCCCGGCCTGACCTACGACAAGCTGCGGATCGCGGCGGTCGCCATCGAGCGCGGGGCGCAGTTCATCGCCACCAACACCGATGCCAGCCTGCCCACCGAGGGCGGCGAGGCCTGGCCGGGCGCGGGGGCGCTCATCGCCGCGCTGCAAACCACAACCGGACGGGCGCCCGATGTGGTGCTGGGCAAGCCGGAACCGGCGCTGTACAACCTGGCCCGCGCCCGGCTGGGCACACCGCCCGCCGCCACGCTGGGTGTGGGCGACCGGGCCGAAACCGATATTTGGGGGGGCAAGCGAGCGGGTTTGCCCACCGCGCTGGTCCTGACCGGCGTGACCCGCGAGGATCAGGTGCCCGGCCTGCCCGCCGAGATGCAACCGGACTATATCTTTCATACCCTGGAGGAGTTGACCCAGGCCGTGGTCGCCAGTCGCACCGCCGCCGGGCGCTAACAACTATGGACAAAACCACCATCCACACCGAACGGGCACCGGGAGCGATCGGCCCCTATTCGCAGGCCATCCGCACCGGCAACATGGTCTATTGTTCGGGGCAGATCGGCCTCGACCCGCAGCAGGGGCAGATCACCGCGCCCGACATCGCCGGGCAGACCCGCCAGGCGTTGCGGAACCTGTCCGCCGTGCTGGAAGCGGCGGGCACCGACCTGCGCCATGTGGTCAAGACGACCGTCTTCCTGGTCCACATGAGCGATTTCGCGGCGATGAACGAGGTCTACGGTGAGGTCTTCCGCACCCAGCCCCCGGCGCGCTCTACCGTGGCCGTGGCCGAACTGCCTCGCCAGGCCCTGGTCGAGATCGAGGCGGTGGCAATCGCCGGGGTGGGGCCGCGCACGATTCCGGCGTAAAACGTGATGCGTGATGCGTGATGCGTGATGCGTGATAGGTAAAGGTAGCCAGATAAGAATTTGAGCGTAACAACTATCGAGCGGGCGCGGCCCGCTGACCCGGAATTCGAGTTTGATTACGAGGACGAGCGCACTGTCGAGGGGCGGGGCGAGGTGCGCGTGGACACCCGTGACCTGGCCGCGCTGCGGCTGGAACGGTGCCTCCATGCGTTGGAGGGGGCGACCGGCACGCTGCTGGAGATCGGGTGCGGGGCCGGGCGCAACCTGCGTGCCTTCCGCCGCTATCGTCCTGATCTGGTCTTGCACGGCGTGGACCTCAGCCAGATCGCGCTGGACGACGCCCACCGCGCCGGGGGCGGCATGACCTACACGCGGGGCGACGCGCTGCACCTGCCCTATCCCGACCGCGCCTTCGATATCGTCGTGCTATTCGACCTGCTGGAGCACGTGCCCGATGTGGGACAGGCGGTAGCCGAGATCGCCCGCGTGCTCAAGCCGGGGGGCCGCTTCCACGGCTTTGTGCCCTGCGAAGGCAACGGGCACACCTTCTTCGCCACCCTGCGCGGGAGCCGCCGCTTCCCCATTCATCGCTGGAAGCGCGACCATATCGGCCACATCCAGATCCTGACCACCGGGCAGTTGGCTCAGATCTTCGTGCGCCAGGGCCTCACCCCCACCGACCTGAGCTACAGCTTCCACCTGATGGGCCAGATCCACGACCTGGCCGACTACTGGCAGCGCGAGCAACTAGCCGGGCCGCGCCCCGCCACCGGGGTCAAGCGGCTGCTGGTGCGCGGGATCAGCCGGGCCATTTTCTGGCCGACCTGGCGGCTGGCCTACCGCGAAGACCGCTGGCGGCAGCGCGATCCCTGGGCGGTCGGCGTCCACCTGACGGCGACGAGGAATGAGGGATGAGGAATGAGGAATGAGTAGTAGTCCGGCTGAGACGACAGGT
>JBBSAN010000876.1:0-3171 GCA_038252265.1 Chloroflexia bacterium | reverse complement strand
CCCAACCCCCAACCCCTAATTCCCACCGATCAGAGGAGACTCATGCCCGAAAGCGCCCGCCCGGACGACCTCGAATTTCTGTTGCGCGGCCTCGACCACACCACCGTCCGCCTCCAGGTCAACCCTGCGGGCGGTATCCGCCCCACCCCCGGCAGCCTGGAAGAAGCGATCCTGGCCTTCGTTCGCGCCCACCCCACCACGACCGTCACCGCCATTTGGCAGGGCATACCCGCCGCGCACGAAAAGACCTACAACGAGGTCCGCGCCCTGGTGCTGGGGATGCTGGAGGAGCAGACCCTCCAGCGCGTCGGCTTTGCCCCCCTGGAAGAGGTAGACGGACGCTATGAGCGCGTGCCCACCTGCGATGTGTGCGGCCAGTCGTCCGCCGGGCACCCCATCCTCTTCTACAAGCACAATACCCCGGTGGTGCGCTGCACCGGCTGTGGCCTGCTCTATGCCAATCCGCGCTGGAAGGGCGAACATCTAACCGGGGTCTACGGGGCGGAGTATTGGACGGATTACGCCGAGCGGGTCAAGCATTTCGCCTTCGACCCGGTCGCCAACCGCGAACGCTGGCGCTTCTACCTCCCCGTACTCGACGGTGTGCGCCAGAACGGGCGCATCCTCGACGTGGGCTGTGCCCAGGGCGACTTCCTGGCCGCCGCCAAAGAGCGCGGCTGGGCGGGCTATGGCCTCGAAATCGCCCTCATCGCCGCCGAATACGCCGAGCGGACCCACGGCGTCAGCGTCCATGTCGGCTCGCTGGAAACCGCCCCCTGGCCCGACGGCTGGTTCGACGCCGTCACCCTCTGGGACGTGATCGAGCATGTGCCCAGCCCTCGCGATTACGTGGCCCGTATCGCCCGGCTGGTCCGCCCTGGCGGCATGTTCGCCCTGACCACGCCCAACATCCGCAGCACCAGCTACGCCCTGCTGGGCCGCGACTGGTGGGTGGTCGGCCCCAACAGCCACATCTACTACTTCGCCGCCCGCCCCCTCGTCCGCCTCCTGGCCGACCACGGCTTCGCCCTCCACTACATGACCACCATGAGCACCGAAGTCGCCACCTGGGAACGCGCCCTCCGCCACCCCCGCCTCCAACGCTTCGCCCCCCGCCTCCAGACCTGGACCAGCCCCCTCCTCAACCGCTTCCTCCTCGGCGACGAACTCGTCCTCTTCGCCCGCAAGACGAGCAGCGAGCAGCGAGCAGCGAGCAGCGAGGGCTAGGGATCAGGGATCAGAATTACGCAATACGCAATCCCCAACCTTAATCCTCAGTCCTCAGTCCTCAGTCCTCAGTCCTGAGCGCGGCTCGCCACAATCCCCTGCGCCGCCGCCCACGCGCCCAGATCCTGCCGCCCAATCGCCGCCGCCATCAGGTCGGGGAACAGGTCGGGCGTGCAGGCGAACGACGGCACCCCCAGCGCCGCGAACTGCGCCGCCGCATGGTGGTCATACCCCGGCGCGCCGTCGTCGCTCAGCGCCAGCAGCGCCACCATCTGCACCCCCGCCCCCACCAGCGCTGCCACCCGCTTGATCATCTCCTCCCGGCTGCCGCCCTCGTACAGGTCGCTGATCAGTACCAGCACCGTCTCGTGCGGCTGGCGCACCAGGCTCTGGCAATAGGTCAACGCCCGGTTGATGTCTGTCCCCCCGCCCAACTGCGTGCCGAAGAGCAATTCCACCGGGTCCTGCAACTCGTCGGTCAGATCCACCACCGCCGTATCGAACACCACCATCCGCGTCGCCACACTGGGCAACGAGGCCAGCACCGCCCCGAAGATCCCGGCATAGACCACCGAACTCGCCATCGACCCGCTCTGGTCCACGCACAGAATAATATCGCGCAACGACCCCCGCTTGCGCCCATACCCGATCCGGCTTTCGGGCACAATGGTCCGGTAGCGCGGCTGGTAGTGCCGCAGGTTGGCCCGGATCGTCCGGTTCCAGTCGATCTCATTGTGGCGCGGGCGGCGGTTGCGCGTGGCCCGGTTCAGGCTGCCCGTCACCGCCTGTCGCAACGGCTCGGCCAGCTTGCGCTCGACCTCCTCCACCACCCGCCGCACCACCTGCCGTGCCGTGTCCTTCGTCTTCTCCGGCATCACGCCTTTCAGCGCCAGCAGGTCGGCCACCAGCCGCACGTCCGGCTCCACCGCCTCCAGCATCTCCGGCTCCAGCAGCATCCGCCGCAGGTTCAACCGCTCCAGCGCATCCTGCTGCATCACCCGCACCACCGACGACGGAAAATAGGTCCGAATATCCCCCAGCCAGCGTGCCACGTTCGGGCTGCTGCTCCCCAGCCCGCCCTGCCGCTCCGCATCGTACAACGCCCCCAGCGCCCGGTCCATTCCCACATCCGCCCCGCTCAACGCGCACCCCGTCCCATCGGCCTCCTCCCCGCCCAGGATCAACCGCCACCGGCGCAGGCGCTCGTCGTCGGAGGACTGAGGACTGAGGACTGAGGACTGAGTCGTCATAGCTTCCTTTCCCTTCTCAAACAGTAGCGCGGCGCAACCAGCCCCGGAGGGGCGACAGATTGTAGCCCACGGCGTAAGCCGTGTGGTTCAGCCGCCCCCGACCCTCTAGCCCCGGAGGGGCGACAGACGCATTTGTCAAAGGTTAGATCACTTCATACAAGGAGTTCAGGCTTGTCCCGCTTCGCAATCACCAGACTCGCCCGGATAAGCCGATACATCTCTGTGGTCAAGAACACCGCAGGCTCATCGTTCCCACCATAAGTCACATAGACACGCTCATCAGAATGAGCATCCGTCAACAAGCCATTCACGATCTCAAACGAACGTAGCGCCGTCAGATACCAGAGATTGGCCTCGTCACGCTCGGCAGCCGCCATCTCATCCGCCGAATACATCACGTAGCTCACCCCGTTGACGCGAACTGTATACCCATGATCGGTAAAATCGTCGTCCAGGGTCGAGAGGGATATACCCTGCTTGGCTAAAAACGGCTTAATATTGCGGAGGAAATCCAGCACCATACCCTTACTCAGAGCATCCCAGTCGGCAAGATAACGCCGTAACGTAGCCTCCCCATAAAGATCGCCGGTGGCGACCACTGCCGCTTTCGCTGCGCCAATACGCGCCGGGTCAGCATACTTGTAAAAGCCCACAGCTTCCAGACGGGCCAGGAGGGGCAGCAATGCGACGCCTT
>JBBSAN010000875.1:0-3172 GCA_038252265.1 Chloroflexia bacterium | reverse complement strand
TCCCACGGCTTGACCACCATGCCCTCGCCACCCCGCCCGGTCAGCGCCGCCCACCAAGCGACGGCGGCGGCCTCGCTGGCCGGGTCGCTGAGGTCCATGACATGGTAGGCGGTGGGTAAGAGCATCGCCGGGTCCGCCGCCCTACCCCGGCGTACTGCTGGCGCAACAAGTCCTGCGCCTTCACCGATCAGGGCATCAACTCCGCGTCCAGCGCCACCCAGTCCGTCGCAAACTCATCCCAGAACCCGGCCACGGTCAGCGCCGCCCGTACGCGCTCCAGAAACTCGGTTTCCAGCGCCGCGTCAGTTTGTTTGCTACCAAACCCCGCTTTATGCTTGTTCAATATGCGTCGCTATCGGATTAAGTAATAATGGACCATAGGATGGTCTTGGACAATAATTAATCAAAACCAGGCATTGGTCATATATAGGGGTACAATAGTACTAAGGTTTGCTCAGTTCCGCAGAGGATGTGCTATAATAGCTAACACATGAGCCGCGTTATAAAAGGCGTTAGAGCCTTCTCCTATCCTATAGCCACACGTTGGATCATGGAGTATAGGGGAAAGGTGGAAGCGTGTCAGCATTCGTCATGCGAAAATACCATCCGCTAGGGCGTTCCGTTTTCCGCTTTGTCACGCGCCATCTACGGTATCAAATCGTTATCCCGTACCTGTTGCTGGCGATTGTATTCGCGGCGGGAGGGACCTATCTCTTCGTGCGCCTTGCCGATGAGACGCGCCGCGCGCAGTTCGATGATCAATTGCTGAGTGCGGTTCAGGCGGCGGCGACCAGCCTGGCCCGCGCGGAGGCCCAGCAGGTGGAGGGGCTGCGGCCCATGCTCTTCACCGAAGGCTTGCTCGATGCCCTGAGTCACCGCGACTCGCAGCGTCTCTACCAGTTGATCGATCCGGTGGCCCGCAATGGCGGCTTTGATCAGGTGGGGGTGGTCGGCAGCGATGGGATGCTGCTGCTCGACTGGCAGGCAACGGGGTCGGGGGATGGGGCCTCCCGCGCGGCGGGTCCCGTCCCGCCCCCCACCGAAATGAATCCCCTGGTCCAGGGCACCTTGCATCCCCAGACGTTTGATAAAACCTCCGCCGTGGTGAATTCCCCCAGCGGGTTCGTTTTCTACACGGCTGGCCCGATTCGCCAACGAGATCAAGTGGTCGGGGCGATCTTTGTCGGTACCCAGTTGCCCCGCCTGTTACGCCAGGTCGCAGAAGATAGCCGCAGCCAGAGTGCGACGTTTTACGGCGGGAGCGGGCTGGCGCTGGGGTACGAGTGGCGCAGCCCCAACCCAGGGGTCGCCCGCTGGCCGGCCCTGCCCGGAAACTGGTATCAGGAGATTCGCACCCGTCCCGACGACCCCGCCCGGTTCCGTACCGTGGTCGTTGGGGCGGACACCTATGTCGAGGTGCTGGGACCCGTGCCGGGCCAGGGCTTGGCCGATGCGCCCGGGGTGGTGTCGCCCGGCGTCTACGGAGTGACACTGAGTACGCGCGTGCGGGATGCCGGGGTTCTGGAAGGGCTATGGCTCTTAATTCCCGGAGTCGGTCTCGGCCTGCTGCTGATTATCTGGATCGGCCTGCGATTGGCCGCGCAGATTGATCGCCCGGTCACCCAATTGGTCACCGCCGCCGAGGAGGTAGCGCGGGGCAACCTGCTGGTGCAGGTGCCGGTCACGCGAGAAGATGAGCTAGGCGTGCTGGCCGAAGCGTTCAACCGGATGAACGCCCAATTGCGGACCACTGTCGAACGCCTGCGCGAGACGGCGATCCGCATCAACCAGTCCACCACCGAAATCTCGACAGCGGCCACGGTGCAAGCACAGGGTTCCGACGAGCAGGCGCGCGCCATTACCCAGGCGATGCGCACCATGGAAGCTTTGAACGAATCGGCCATGCAGATCGCGGCGGCGGCAGGCAGTGTCGCCGAGGCGGCAGCCCAGGCGCGGATCAGTACCGAGCGCGGCCAGGCCGCCGTCCATGACAACATTCAGGGTATGATGGAAATCAAACAGCGCGTCAACGAGATCGTGGCCCGCAACCTGGCGCTTTCGGAGCAGAGCCAGCGCATCAACGAAGTGATTAACGTCATCAATCACATCGCCAGCCAGACGCATATCCTGGCGTTGAATGCGGCGGTGGAAAGTGCCGGGGCGGGCGAATATGGCCTGCGGTTCGCCGTCGTGGCGGCAGAGGTGAAAAAGCTGGCCCAACGGAGTATCGTGGCGGGGAAGGAAGTGCGCACGCTTATTGCCCAGACCCAGGCGGCGACCGCAGCGGCGGTAATGGCGACCGAGGAGGGACTCAAAGAGGTGGATCTGGGGGTACTGCGCGCCCGCCAGAGTGGTGAGGCCAATGAGACGATCAGCGCGCTGGTCGAGCGGACCGCCCAACTGGCCGCCGGGATCAATCGTGCCACCCAGCAACAGCGCACCGCCAGCGCGGAAGTGGTGAGCACGATGTCCGAGGTGGTGCTGGTGACACACCAGGTCGCGACCGTTAGCCGGCAAACGCTGGGCGTGGTCAAGGAACTGGAGGACGTGGCCCAGCAATTGGATGTGGTCACCGGCCAGTTCCGGCTGAGCCAACCCGCGACGGCAGAAGATCCACCCCCTCCGCAGGCCGTACCGGTGACCCAGCGGTCGCCTTACGACGTGGTCGGATCCGGTTAGGGATGGAGAGGCTGGCCTGATGCATATTCCATGGTCCTTAGACCCTGCCCGCTCACCGGCAGCCTCCCGGACGGTCCGCCCCGATCACCGGGTGCTGGTCCTCCTGTGGTTGCTCGGGCTGCTTCTGGTCGCAGCCAGTACGTGGTGCGCGCTGCTCGGACCCTCGTCAGGCAATTTGAACGGGCAGGCCCGCCCTGCTCAACGCGCCGATTATGGCCGGGAGCAAGATCGCGAATCGCTGGTCTTTGCCCCGATCAACCCCACCGCCCTCGCGACCGCTGTGCGTGCCGACCAGACCTCTGCCGCGCCGCAGCCCACCAGTCCCGCCCTGGCAAACGCCGTGCCGCCCCCGGTGGTCGTGCTGCCAACCGCGGGAGGGCAGGCGGCAGCCCCCGGCGGCCTGGCAGCCACGCCCAGGGCTGAAGGAGCCACGGCAACGCTGGTGGCGCGTGTGAACCCGCCCACAGGCCCCGGACACACCCCCTCCCCCTCC
>JBBSAN010000874.1:0-3173 GCA_038252265.1 Chloroflexia bacterium | reverse complement strand
TGGTGCTGCTGGCGGTGTTGCTGCTGTTCATGCTCTTTCCGTTGGTCCTGATCGTGCTCAGCGCCTTCAAGACCACGGCGGAGTATTTGATCAACGGGCCGTTCGCCCTGCCGCAGGGTCTCAACTTCTCGGCCATCACGACCGTGTGGCAAAACACCGCCTACACCACCAGGCTGGCGAACAGGTGGTGCCGCTCAGTATGCCGACGCTCTCGGGGCGGTTCGTCTTCTTTTCCATCTGGACCTGGAACGAATTTTCCATGCCGTTAATCTTCCTGATCTCGAATGCCAAACAGACGGTGCCCCTGGCCGTGCTCTCGGCGTGGGGCGAACACAACGCGGTCATCACCCGCCAGGCGGCGGCGGCGTTGCTCGGCATCCTGCCGTGCCTCATCTTCTTTATCATCTTCCAGCGCGCGCTCACGCGCGGGGTGGCTGTAGGGAGCATCAAATAGAGGATGAAATTCACCGATGGCTTCTGGCACATGCGACCGGGGGTCGAGCCACACTACGCAACGGAAGCGCACGAAATTGTGGTGGCGCCCGACGCCCTGACCGTCCATGCGGCGACGCGCCCCATCACGCAGCGCGGGGATACGCTGAATTCGGCAATCGTCACCGTGCGCTATTCCGCGCCGCGGCCCAACATCATCCGCGTGCAGATGATCCACCACAAGGGCGGACGCCCACGCCTACCCGCGTTCGCGCTTGAACCGCAGCCCGGGCACGAAGGGATCATCGAGGACACCGCGCAGGCGGCCACGCTGACCAGCGGCGCGTTGAGCGTGCATGTGAGTAAAGGCAGCGGCTGGCGCGTCGAGTTCCGGGAGGGGGCGCAGGTGATCACCGGTAGTGGCTGGCGGGCCACGGGCTTCGTGGACACGCCGGAGGGCCGCTTTAGCCACGACCAGCTTGACCTGGCCCCGGGCGAATGCGTCTACGGCCTGGGCGAACGCTTCACCGCCTTCGTCAAAAACGGCCAGGCGGTGGACCTGTGGAACGAGGACGGCGGCACCGCCAGCGAACAGGCCTACAAAAATGTGCCATTCTACCTGACCAATCGCGGCTACGGCGTGTTCATCAACCACGCCGAGCGGGTGTCGCTGGAGGTCGGGTCGGAGAAAGTCGAGCGGGTACAGTTCAGCGTCCCCGGCGAGGTGCTGGACTACTTCGTCATCTATGGCCCCACGCCCAAAGAGGTGCTGGAACGGTATACGGCGCTCACCGGGCGGCCCGCGCTGCCGCCCGCCTGGTCGTTCGGCTTGTGGTTGAGTACCTCGTTCACCACCAGTTATGACGAAAAGACCGTCACCCACTTTATCCAGGGCATGGCCGACCGCAATATCCCGCTCTCCGTCTTCCACTTCGACTGCTTCTGGATGAAGGGGTTCCACTGGGTCGATTTTACCTGGGACGCCCAGGTGTTCCCCGACCCGGCGGCGATGCTGCACCGGCTCAAAGCGCGGGGCCTGCGGATCTGCGTGTGGATCAATCCCTATGTTGCCCAGCTATCGAGCATGTTTGACGAAGGGCTGGCCGGGGGGTACCTGCTGAAGCGGGCCAACGGCGATGTCTGGCAGTGGGACCAGTGGCAGGCCGGGATGGGGCTGGTCGATTTCACCAACCCGGCGGCGCGGCAATGGTACGGCGACAAGTTGCGGGCGCTGCTGGCGCTGGGCGTGGATTGCTTCAAGACCGACTTCGGCGAGCGGGTGCCGACGGACGTTGTCTACTTCGACGGCTCCGATCCGTTCAAAATGCACAACTACTACGCCTATCTCTACAACCAGACGGTGTTTGAACTGCTGGAGGAGCAGCGGGGCCGGGGCGAGGCGGTGGTCTTCGCCCGCGCCGCGACGACCGGCGGCCAGCAGTTCCCGGTTCACTGGGGCGGCGATAACACCGCCACGTTCTCGTCAATGGCCGAGACCCTGCGCGGGGGGCTGTCGCTGGGCCTGTCGGGGTTCGGTTTCTGGAGCCATGACATCGGCGGCTTCGAGCAAACGGCCACCCCTGACCTCTACAAGCGTTGGGCGGCGTTCGGCCTGCTGTCGTCGCACAGCCGCCTGCACGGCAGCGGCTCCTATCGCGTGCCCTGGCTGTTCGACGACGAAGCAGTGGACGTGGTGCGCTTCTTCACCAGGCTGAAATGCCGCCTGATGCCCTATCTGTTCGCTGCCGCCGGGCAGGCCCACACCAGCGGTCTGCCGGTGATGCGGGCCATGCTGCTGGAGTTCCCCGCCGATCCGGCCTGCGACACTCTGGATCGCCAGTACATGCTCGGTGATGCGCTGCTCGTCGCGCCGATTTTCCGCCCGGACGGCGTTGTTGACTACTACCTGCCCGATGGGCGTTGGACCCACTTCTTGAGCGGCGCAGTAGTCGAAGGCGGGCACTGGCAGCGCGAGACGCACGATTACCTGAGCCTGCCGCTGCTAGTCCGGCCCAACAGTGTGATCGCCGTCGGAGGGAACGAGGAACGGCCCGACTACGATTATGCCGACGGGGTGACGCTGCACGTCTTCGAGCTGGCCGACGGCGCAACCGCCACGACGCAGGTGCCCGATCCGCAGGGTAGGGGGGCCTTGAACGTCACGGTCACCCGCAGCGGCCTCACCATCCATGCGGCGATACCGGACGCGACACAGCCCTGGCGCGTGCTGCTGCGTGGCGTTGCCCGTGTGGCCGCGGTGGACGGTGGCACCGCGCAGGCGGACCCGCAGGGCACCCGGGTGACGCCGCTGCCCGGCGCGACCCAGGTGACGATGCGCCTCTCCCCCGCCTGATATCCACCATGCCCCCCATCAAGCCCACGACGGCTTGACCGGGATCGCGGCCTCGCAGATAATAAAGCATAACTTGGGGGAGGATCGGATGAGCATTACACGCATCGGCCAGTTTCGGGCAGTGGCAGGACAACAGGAAGCGCTCCTGGATTTCTTAACAGGTGCCGTCGCTCCGGCGATCTTGGCCGCCGCAGGCAACGAATCGGTCCAGGTGCTACAGGGTGAGGCCGACCCGACCCTGTTTGTGGTCATCGAAGTCTGGGCGGATGTTGCGGCCCATCGGTCATCGGTCCAACATATTCCGCCCGAGATGGTGCAGCAGATCATGCCCCTGCTTGCCGCGCCCCCCACCGGCGACT
Source organism: Chloroflexia bacterium (assembly GCA_038252265.1). Lineage (GTDB taxonomy): Bacteria > Chloroflexota > Chloroflexia > QHBQ01 > JAICKM01 > JBBSAN01. The sequence goes on along the minus strand of JBBSAN010000874.1, from coordinate 29 downwards.
ATTACCAGCCGCGCTGACCCCGCCAGCGG
>JBBSAN010000873.1:0-3177 GCA_038252265.1 Chloroflexia bacterium | reverse complement strand
TGGATGTGATCCCGTGCCGGGGGCGGGCTTCTTTCTCCCTAGCAAGCCTCTCCCAGCGCCCCATCGCCACCACGCCATTAAACCTGCCTCTACCGTTCAACGGGCTTTGCGATCGCGCTGAAGCCACCGAACGCTACCTTGACAAGCTTCGCTCCGGTAGCGTATTATATAAACGGTCTTTTATGGGTTCAACAGGAGCGTGGTCACAACGAGCTTATGGATGAATGGAAGCAGGTCGTCAAGCAGGCAGGGCGGGCACGCACCGAACCAGAGCCGCCGCCCGCAGAATGGGACTCCCCCTCCCCGGCGCGAGCCGCCATCGAGGCGCTCAAGCCGTATCTCCGGGCGATTGGTGATCCCAAACGGGTCTACATCCTCCACGAGCTGGCCCAGGCCGGTGAGCGCACCGTGCTCGAACTGGCGGCCTTGCTCGGTCTCAGCCAACCCCTCACCAGCTGGCACCTGCTCATCCTCAAGCGCGCCCGGTTGGTGGCTCCCACCCGCCGCGGGCGCCAGATTCTCTATCGCCTCGACAGTGACCGCCTGCGCGAATGGCGGACCCAGTTTGACGCCTTGATCAATTTGTAGCAGGGAGTCATTAGTTGTGAGTTGTGAGTTGTGAGTTGTGAGTTGTGAGTTGTCCGTCTTAGGGTTCGCCCCGGCTGATAACTAATCACTGATAACTAATCACTGATAACTGATAACTAATAGGCCGTTATGCTAGTTCCAGCAACTTCAGGCACGGCTGGGCGAGGATTCTCTCCATCAGTAGTGTCTTTAGAGACCGGTTTTAGCCTTGTTCAAAAGAACTAGCATAACGGCCTAATAACTAATAACCGATTACGTAAGGAGTAGCAGCACACATGGACAAAATTCGGGTCGCCATCATCGGGGTCGGGAATTGCGCCTCGTCACTGGTGCAGGGTTTGCAATTCTATCACGCCGCCGCCGATGATACGTTTATTCCGGGGCTGATGCACGCCCGCCTGGGTGGCTACCATATCAGCGACATCGAGTTCAGCGCCGCCATCGACATTGATATCAACAAGGTCGGCAAGGACCTCAGCGAGGCGATCTTCGCGGCGCCGAACAACACCTACAAATTTGCCGACGTGCCTAACCTGAACGTGCCGGTGATGCGCGGCATGACCCACGATGGGCTGGGCCATTACCTGTCGCAGATGATCACCAAAGCCCCCGGCCCCACCGTGGACATCGTCAAGCTGCTCAAAGACACCGGCACCCAGATGGTGATCAGCTATCTGCCGGTGGGCAGCGAGATGGCGACCAAGTGGTATGTCGAGCAGATCCTCGAAGCCGGGTGCGGCTTTATCAACTGCGTCCCGGTCTTCATTGGCCGTGAGCCGTACTGGCAGGAACGCTTCCGCCAGCGCGGGCTGCCGGTCATCGGGGACGACATCAAGTCGCAGGTCGGCGCGACGATCACCCACCGGGTGCTCACCCGCCTGTTCCGCGAGCGCGGCGTGAAGATCGACCGCACCTATCAACTCAACTTCGGCGGCAACACCGACTTCTATAACATGCTGGAGCGCAGCCGCCTGGAGTCGAAGAAGATCAGCAAGACCAACGCCGTCACCTCGCAGCTTGATTACGACCTGGGCGAGAAGAACATCCACGTCGGCCCCAGCGACTATGTGCCGTGGCTGGAAGACCGCAAGTGGTGCTATATCCGCATCGAGGGCACCACCTTCGGCAACGTGCCGCTGAACATGGAAGTGAAGCTGGAAGTATGGGACTCGCCCAACAGCGCGGGCGTCGTGATTGACGCGATCCGCTGCCTGCGCCTGGGCCTGGACCACGGCTTGAGCGGCACGCTAGAAGGCCCGGCCTCCTACTTCATGAAAAGCCCGCCGGTACAGTATGCCGATGATGTGGCCTACGATCTGGTCGAAGACTTCATCAAGAAGTACGCCCGCCAGACCCCCGACCCCACCAGCCCGGCCCTGGAACCGCGCCCGGAACTCATCACCAGCAACGGGCACCAGAACGGCGCGAAAGACGCCCTGACGAGCGCGCTGACCGAAGACTAAACGATTATCACTGGGGGCCGGGAATCGCTTTGCGCTGGAGCGCGGGGCGGCTCTTGGCCCCTGGCTGTAACGGGGCTAGACATTATGGCAACCACTACCAGGGAGCAGGGGCCAGGCGATCAGACGCTGGCCTCGCACGTTGGCGATACTCTGAAGTACTGGGGCTTTTGCGTGGCAAGCTGGCTGACCGGGCACGTACCGGTGCGGTTCAGCTATTGGATCGGTGCCCGCATCGGCGATGTCATCTACCTGTTCTGGCACGAACATAGCGGCAACGCGGTCAGCAACATGCTGCGCGTGCTGGGGCCGGACGCCCGCCCCGGCCAGATCAAGCGCGCTGCCCGCAAGAGCTTCCACAACTATATCCAGGTGCTGATCGATTTTATTCGCATCCCGCATATGAACATGCACGCCATCGAAGACGAAGTGCAGGGCCAGGGCTGGGAGAACCTGCACACGGCACTGGAAGGCGGCAAGGGCGTGATTGTCATCGCGTCGCACAGCGGCAACTGGGACTACGCCGGGTCGCTCCTGGGCAAGTACAAGCTCCAGGCGACCGCTATCGCCGACCCGTTCCAGCCGAAGCGCCTCGATAACTTCGTCATCGCCCAGCGGCAGCGCCTGGGTATCCACACTTACCCTGCCGAGGCCGGGTCGGTGCGGCACCTGCTGGCCGCGCTGAAGCGCAACGAACTGATCATCCTTCATGTGGACCGCCCGGTGCCGGGCGAAGGGGTCGAAATCCAGTTCTTCGGCGAAAGCGCCTGGGTGCCGAGTGGCCCGGCCACGATCGCCCTCAAGACCGGCGCGGCCATCGTCCCCGGCTATTTCATCCGCGACCCGCACAACCGCCACGGCTTCGTCGGCGAGTTCAGCACGCCGATCAACTACCAGGCGTTCCTGACCGGCGACAAAGAGCGCGACATTCAGCGGATCACCCAGGAGATCATGACCTACATGGAAGGGGTCATCCGCCAGCACCCCACCCAGTGGTATATGTTCCGCCGCATGTGGCCGCGCATTGATCTGCGCGAACGCCGCTTCTCGGTGGTGGGCCGGGCGCTGAGCCGGGGTCGCGCCGTGGTCCACCGCTGGCGCACCCGCCGCGAGGCCGCCCCGCTCCATT
>JBBSAN010000872.1:0-3178 GCA_038252265.1 Chloroflexia bacterium | reverse complement strand
TAGCCCTTGGCGCACCCGGTGCCGCCCATAGATAAGACGACCCCGCCCGAAAAGTGTGTTTCGGGCGGGGTCGTCTTTGTATAATCGGTGCCGTGTGGGGGGATGTCAGGGGGCCGGGTGGGGCAACAGTTCGCCCAGCACGTAATCAACCGCGCCGTTGGAGCGGTAGCACAGGACCGGCACCCGCAGCACCTCATCGTCTCCCTCACCGTCGGACGACACAGACGCTGCGGCACGCGAGACCGGAAGAGGAACCTTCCAGAGCAGCCCCAGCACCAGCGCGCCCAACCCCAGGCACGCGGCCAGGGCAAACAGCCCCAGTGCCAGCGCATCCGCCCCGCCGGGCAGCAGCCCGCTACTCCCCAGCACCAGCGCCATTACGCCTCCCCCTAGCACCAGCTTATTCATCCTCGGCCCCCATTCTAACCGTGCTCCTGCTTTATTATACCACAAGCCGCCCCCCGCAGGCACAAAAAGACCCCGGCACCCGACCATGAAACGGTCAGGCACCGGGCCATCAGTCTGCGGATATCAACGTTTCTGCATGACCGTTGGTACCCCGGATCAACGCTGCGGGAAACACGAGCCGACCCGTAGAGGATACACCGGTCCATTCCTTAACCAGAAACCCAGAGAGGTCGCCGGAGCGACAAAGACGCAACCAGAGCGACAATTCTTCGGCTCAGACCAGGGGACGCTGCTTACAGGTTGAACATCGGCAAGACAATTGCCAGCACGATCAGGATGACAAAACCGATCCCGGCCAGCACCGTCAGGCGGCCAATGTCCGAGCGGATCCAGGCCATCTCCTCGCGCAGATCCATACCCTGGATCTGCTGGGCCACGCGCCCGCGCATCGTCCGCAGGCTCGACCCGGCGGCTCCGGCCACGGGCGTCGTGCGGCGGGCGGGGGGTACGGCCCGCGCCGGGGGTACCGCCCGCGCCGGGGGTACGGGACGAGCGGGTGTAGCGGCAGCCGCGGTCAGGGTGCGGGTAGCAGGGGCCTCGACCAACTCGGCGGCGGCGGGCGCGGCATCGAGCGGCGCGTCGCTCAGGTCGATTGTCCCGGCAGCCCCGGTGGGGCGACGACGCACGGGGGCTGCCGTTTTGGTTAATTGCCGTACCGGCTGCTTGACAACTTTCTTCGGGGGCATAGAGTCTCCTCCTGGGATCTAGGATTATTGTGCTTCGCGGTTCTCCACCACTTTGTACGGGGCATCCACCACATCCGCCGGGCGCTGCCGGGGCGCATCCGCCGGGTGCAACCGGGTGGTCGCATCCCCATCTGCCGCCCGGGGATCGGCCTGCCCCAGCGCCTGGCGGTGCTCCGCCACCACGACGGGCGGAGCCAGATTGACAAAGACATTCATCGCCAGGAGCAGCACCGCTATGTCATCAATCTGGCCGAGGCCCGGCAGGAAATCCGGGATCACATCAAACGGCATGACAAAGTAGAGGGCCACCCCCAGCGGCACGGCGACCTTCAAAAGGGTCGGGACCCGATCATCGTGCAGCAGGCGATAGATAAGTTGGACCTGACCGAACAGGCCGCTCAGGCTGAAACCAGACGATGGACGATCACTCATAGTGGTCTCCTTGCCGCAGGCGATCAGGGCGACCGGCCCTTCCCGCGGACACAAATTGAGATAGTGCCATTATACCCAATTGGCCCCGCCCCTGCAACCTGGCAAGCGCTACAGCGGGCGAGTGCGCCAGGTCTACCCTCGTGCTAGAGAAGGGCAATCCCTGATCGCTACAGCGGGGCGGCGGGCACCCAAACGAACGCTGTGTCCGCCGTGTCCCACAACGACCCCCCATCCCAGCCCTCCTTGTTGTGCCGGGCCGGGAATGCTATAATCGGCGCATATCCTGGCGAATTCGCCACCTTCTGAGGAGCCAACCCCGGTTCATGATTCGGTACACTAATATTTCACTCGCGCCGGAGTCGAAAGGCCTGCTGAATGTGCGCCTGCGTGTCCAGTACGATGGGAGCCGGGGGTTCCCGGTGATCGCCAGGGCGCGGGTGCTGAACGGACGACAAGCGATCCCTTGGGCCAGCGCCCCCGCCGTGACGGTGGAGCGCGGCTACGCGCGGGGAATGCCGATCGCCTTTCCACTGCGCTTCGTCGGGGCCGACCCTGCCGCGCCGCTCGGCTTCACCAGCGACGGGGTCGAGATCGCCCTGGCCCGCCCCAACGAACCGCCCTTCTACCAGGAGCGGATTGACTACATCCGGCAATGGCTGCGCGACTTCAACGACGTGCGCCCGGCGGATCTGCAACGACTGACCTTCAGCCCCGACCCGTTGAGCGCCGACGCCATTCGCACCGCCTATGACTGGGATGATGGCGGGTCCTGGCTGGCGGTGCAGACGGGCGACGGGAGCCGCGTCCTGCTGGCGGTGCAGCCCGGCCCCACGTTGACCGTCCTCCGCTGGGTCGCCTTCCCCCCACCGGGCCGGGCTGTCACCCCCATCCGAGGCAGCGGCTACACCGTCCCCGCCGGTGGCTACCTCAACGCCCGCACCGGGCAGGTGCTCCCCACCGAGGCCGGGGCCGAGCTGCACTGGGAGGCGTTGGACGCGCAGCACAGCCAGGCGCGGCCTGTCGGGGGCGCGATGTTGGCCCCCTGGCGCACCCAGGTGATGGTGCCGGTCGCGGCCACGCGGGTGTTCGCCAAAGGCAACATGCAGGTCGGCACCACCCGCACCTGGGACGAGATCCGCGACCTGTTCGACAACTGCAACGAGGTGGCCCAGCGCCAGGATTGGTGCGTTGATAATATCTGGAACGCGGCGGGGATCGAGTTACGCATCGTCTTACGCCGCGATATTCGGGTGGCGGCCAACTGGGCACAACAACTGCCCAGCCCGGCGCTCAACCGCGTCAGCCGCGACAACAACGTGCCCCGGATGCTGAACGTCTATTTCTTCCGCCAGGTAGAAGGAGCGCGGGCCTGGGGTGCGCCCGACCGCAATCCCGGCCTGACCAACCAGGCCGGCGCGGTGTGGGTGGGCGACCGCTGCCCCGATCCTGATCCCGACTGCTGGCGGCGCGATGTGATCACCGTGGCCCACGAAATCGGCCACTTCCTGAACCTGACCCACCTCTGCGACGATACCGGCAAGCTGCCTGCCTGCGTACCCGGCGATGAGGACTACCTGATGTACGGCCTGGGC
>JBBSAN010000871.1:0-3178 GCA_038252265.1 Chloroflexia bacterium | reverse complement strand
GTGGTTCCATGCCGGGAAACGACGGTCCAAAACGGCATTTTGGATGCTTTTTCTCGGCAACGATCCTACATGTTGTGGTGCATCCTGCAAGATAGCCCATATCTTGTGCTGATCGAGCAAAAAGTAGGCTGAGTAGTTACTTCGTTTGTATATTGATGAGGATGCAATGAACCACGCCCTTGTAAGAGGTCTACGTGATCGCGGCATAGACCTCACAACGGTATTTGAGGAGGGGCTGGTCGCGCTAGATGACCGAGTGCAGCTTGACCATGCTATTGCACAGGGGCGGACAATCTACACCTACAACACGAAGCACTTCCAGCAACTCCACAATGAATATGCAGTCGGAGGCAAGCGTCATGCCGGAATCATTGTGGTTTCCCATCAGCGCCACTCTGTAGGCGGACAAATCCGCCGCCTCCTGGCTTTAATCCAGGACAGGTCTGCTGAAGAAATAGAAAACGTCCTGCACTACCTTTAGATCCACTAACTGCTGTCAACAGCTTAGGAAACGGATTAAACGAATGATGCTTACATGAGTCGTTAATCCGTTTCCTAAGCCGTTGACAGCTCTGCTTGGGTCGAACATGGCTGCTGCCCTGCCGGAGCCTGTCATCCTTCGCTGCGCTCAGGATCTTGTCCAGGCTGCCTGATCGCTGGGGAAGATCCAGTACTTGCCTCAGCACCTCGGACTGCCAAGAAGATCCTGCGCTGCGCTCAGGATGACAACCGGAGGTGCTGCAACAGCCGTCACCTACCAACGACCTCCGCCCTTTTCGTCCCCTTCGTTTCGTGCGTTTCGTCCCTTCGTGCCTTCGTGGTTCAAACCCCAGCAACCCCCCGCCCGCCCCAATGTGGTATAATTATGGGGTGAGATTGTGCCAAAATGCGCGATCTCCCAGAAAGAAGCCGGAACGCATGTCATCCGGCGCGCATTATATACGTATATATTAGTGGGGCCGGGTGCCTGCGCCCCACACTTTGCCTGCAAAGAAGGACCAACGTTGTGACTCAAACCATTGCTTCGGATCTACTTCGCCCCACAGCGGCGAACCCCAACCTGGAAACCGGCCCCTACACCACCGACCCGTATACCTACGGGCGGCGCCAGACCCGCGTGGTCAAGGTCGGCAACGTCGGCGTGGGCGGCGATAACCCGCTGCGGATCCAATCCATGACGACCACGCTGACCAAAGATGTGGACGCTACCTATGCCCAGACTTTGCGTCTGGTCGCGGCGGGCTGCGAAATCGTCCGCATCACCACCCCCACCTCTGCCGATGCCCGCGCGTTGGGCGTGGTCAAAGCCCGGTTGCTGGCCCAGGGGTTGGACGTGCCGCTGGTGGCCGATATCCACTTCAGCCCCAACGCGGCGATGGAAGCCGCCCTATGGGCCGACAAGGTGCGGATCAACCCCGGCAACTTTGCCGACGCCAAGCTGTTCAAGGTCATCGAGTACACCGACGCGGCCTATGGCATCGAAGTGGACCACCTGGAAGAGAAGCTCGCCCCCGTCATCGCCCGCTGCAAAGAGCGCGGCATTTCGATGCGGATCGGCACCAACCACGGCTCGCTCTCCGACCGGATCATGAACCGCCACGGCGACACCCCGATGGGCATGGTCGAAAGCGCCTTGGAACTGGTCCACATCTGCGAGAAGTATGACTATCACGACCTGATCCTCTCGATGAAGGCCAGCAACCCCAAGGTGATGATCCAGGCCTACCGGCTGCTGGCCGGGCGCATGGCCGCGCTGGGCATGGACTACCCGTTCCACCTGGGCGTGACCGAGGCGGGCAACGGCGAAGATGGCCGGATCAAGAGCGCCATCGGCATCGGCAGCCTGCTCGAAGACGGCATCGGTGACACCATCCGCGTCTCGCTGACCGAGGACCCCGAGTTCGAGATCCCGGTCGCCTTCCAACTAGCCGAGCGCTACACCCCGCGCGGCTTCACTCCCGACGCCTGGATCCGCAGCGAGGGCGGCTGGCCCGAACTGCAAGAACGCGCCCGCCACCTGATCGGTGCCCCCGTCCAACACCTCTTCCCCGCCGCGAAGATCGAAGAAGAGAACGCCAATCCGCAATCCGCAATCCGCAATCCGCAATTGCCCGATGGCCGCGACCCCTACAGCTACAACCCGCGCTGGACGCACACCGTCCACTTCGGCAAGGCCAGGCTGGGCAGCACCCTGCCCGCCGCCGTGATCGTCTCGCTGGCCCGCCACCTCCCGGCCCTGCCGCAGGGCACACTCGACGTGCTGGCCCTGGCCCGCCGCGCCGGGCCGCAGAACGTGCGCGCCGATGTGCTCAGCGTGGGCATCACCGGGCCGGACGACCTGGGCATCCTGCGCGATATCGTGGCCGAGATGCGGGCGATGAACACCCCGTTCCCGGTCATCGCCATCACCCCCCGCCCCGAACTGATCGCCCCGGCGATGGAGTTTGCCGACGGGGTGAAGCTGCCGCTGGTCTACGGCGACGACGCCACCCGCCTGCTGGACGCGGCCATCGCCGTCCCGGCAGAAGATCGCAAGCCGCTCTGGGTGGACCTGCTCGACTCGACGGGGCAGCGTGAGCTACGCGCCCGGCAGCAGGCCGCGCAGTACGAGATCGTGGACGCGATGATGACCATCGCTACCCGGCTGCACGACGCAGGCGTGGCCGACGCGGTGTTGAGCCTGACCATCAACGAGCCGAGCTATCGCCTGCGCGCCTATCGCCTGCTCGACTCGCGCCTGCGCGCCGCCCGCTTCCAGTACCCCTTGCACCTGATCGCTACCGAGGTCGATCCCGACGACGAACAAAGCCTGCTCGACACTGCCGTGTCGCTGGGTGCGCTCTTCACCGACGGCATCGGCAGCAGCGCCCAACTCTACGGCCCCGGCGACTCGGCGCGGCGGATCGAGTTCCTCTACAACCTGTTGCAGGGCGCGGGGGCACGGCTGACCAAGACCGAGTTCATCGCCTGCCCCTCCTGCGGGCGCACCCTGTTCGACCTCCAGAGCACCACCGAACGGATCAAAGCCCGCACCGGGCACCTCGTCGGGGTCAAGATCGCTGTCATGGGCTGCATCGTCAACGGCCTGGGCGAACTGGCCGACGCCGATTTCGGCTACATGGGCGGCGCGCCGGGCAAGGTCAACCTCTTCGTCGGCAAGGAGTGCATCGAGAAGAAT
>JBBSAN010000870.1:0-3182 GCA_038252265.1 Chloroflexia bacterium | reverse complement strand
TGCTGGTGCTGGGGATCGGGGTGCCGGTCTTGCGCTTTGTGCTGCGCGGCAATGCGCCTGACGACAAGTTCCCCTGGGAGTAGTTTAATTCACCACGCAGAACCCAGAGGGCACGAAGGTGTTGAGTAACCTTCGTGCCCTCTGGGTTCTGCGTGGTGACCCTTTATGAGCGCGGACGCCGCCCGGACGTGACTTCCCAGACATACATCAGCCGCTGCACCGCTGTGATCTGCGTGCCGATGGCAAGGATCCACAGCGCCGGGGTGACGAGGTTGAGCAGCAGGGCGACGGCGATGAGGACCACGCGTTCCGAGCGGGGCAACAGGCCCACTTCGCAGTCCACATGCAGGGCACCGGCCCGCGCCCGGGCATAGCTGATCATGGTCGAGCCGACGATGGTGGCGAAGATGAGGAACACGTTCATCGCCGGGATGCCCGTCCACAGGTAATGCAGCAGGGTCTGGCCGGTGTCGGTGCAGCCCACACAGCCGGTGAACGGCGTCTGCTGGATGTAATAGATCAGCAGGCCGCCATGAATCGCCGCCTCCGAGTAGCGGTCCACGAACGAGTCGAGGAACGCTCCGAACTGGCTCATCTGGTTTTTCACCTTCGCCAGCGCGCCGTCCATCAGGTCGAACACCCCGGCGACGACGATCAGCGCCGCACCCAGCAAAAAGTTACCGCTCGCCACGGCCACCCCCACCAGGATATTGATGAAGAAGCCGGTGAGCGTGAGCATGTTGGGGGTGAGCGGCGTGTTCGCCATGAGCGCCGCCACCCGGCGGAACTGGGCGCGAGACCATGATTGTAAAGCCGACGTGAACAAGGGTGTACTGCCTCCTCCGGGTTACGAGTTACGCGTGAAACGTGAAACGTGATATTTTAACCCCTAATCACTGACCACTGACCACTGACCACTCGTCCCGTCAATGATCCGTGATGCGGGCGCTGTAGTCCGAGATGTCCGCGACGATCTTCTGGACGGCGCTGGAGAACTGGTGGGTAAAGGTGGAGCGGCGGTCGGCTTCCACCTGGACCAGGGTGCGCGAATAAAAATCTTCGATACGGGCAGCGACCAGCGGCCAGTCGTAGCGGGCGGCGGTGGCGCGGCCTGCGGCCACCAGCCGGGCGCGGCTGTCGGGCTGGATCAGCAGCCGGATCAGCGTGGCGGCCAGGCGACCGGCGTCGCCGCGCGGCACCAGCAGCCCGTCGTGTTCGGGCGTGACCACGCTGGCATAGCCGGGGTTGTCGCTGGCGACGATGGCCGCGCCCGCCGCCATCGCTTCCAGCAGGACGATGCCGAAGCTCTCCTGCCCGGTCGCGGGCGAGCAATAGATCGTGGCGTTCTGATAATAGCGCGGCAGGTCGGCGGCAGACACCATCCCGGCGAAGGTGACGGCGGCAGGATCGCGGGGCAACTGGTCGGTAAATTGCTCCGGTTCGCCCTTGCCGACCACCACCAGATGGACGTTCGGCACGGCAGCCTGCACATAGGGCAGGGCTTTCAACAAGACCTCGAACCCCTTGCGCGGCTCGGTATAGCGCCCCACGAACAGGATCGTGGGCCGCCCATCGCGCATGGCGGGGATCGGCGGCAACGGCGCGGCGAAGCGGTCCACATCCACCCCGTTCGGGATGATTGTGTAGTCGCCATCCAGGTAGCTTTCGGCATACTGGCGGGCCAGGGCCGACACGGCGATGCGCCCGTGCAGCCGGTTCATAATCCCGCCCAGCATCCGCCCGGCCAGCTTATAGCGGAACTTGGCCGCCCCGAAAGCGTGGAAGGTGCCGATGTTGACCGCCCGCGAGTAGCGCAGGGCCATCAACGGCACCAGCGGTTGCAACGGCTCGTGGATGTGGACGATATCGGGGTTTTCGGCGCGCAGGTAGGCTTGCACCTGCGCGCCTGTGTCGGTGCCCAGGCCCAGGCGGCAGGTCGAGCCGTTCGCCGGGATCTCATAGACCCCGCTGACCGGGCGCACGTTGGGGGCCAGCGTGGCCGGATCGTAGCTGGACGGAGCGATGATGACGACCTGATGCCCCAGAAGGCGCAACTGCTTATCGAGCGCGCTGACATGTTCGGTGACTCCGCCGGGAAACGGGTAATCGTAAGCGGAGACCAGGGCGATCTTCATACCTGTTGTCCTAGCTTGCGGCGCACCGAACGTTGGAGCTTGTAGGACGGGGAGACGATCATGCTGCGCCACATATTGGGGGCGGCGATTTCGGCGTGATCCCGGAATCCCATAAAGCGGCCCCCGGCGATGGTCGTCCGTGCCGCCAGCGCCGCCCGGAAATCCGCAATAGTCGTACCGGGGAAATAGGTGTAGCCCAGGGCGATCATGGAGAGGGCATGGGCATCGCTGCTGCCCAGTTCGGCCAACTGGAGTTGCGCCTGGTTGAGCGTGTTGATCGCCTGGTGGCCCACCCGCCCGGCAATCGTCGGGCTGAACGTTTCGACCCCGTGGAACGGCACCGCCGCATGTACCTCCAGCAACGTCTTTTCGCGGATGCTGGCGGTGACCCAGCTCAAAGGGTGGGGGGCGATGAGCAGCCCGCCCGCCTCGATCACCATCTCCATTGAGGCCCGCAGCGATTTGAGCATCGGGAAATCGCGTTCGATAAACAGGGCCAGCAGGTGCCCCTGGCGGGTGGTGATCTCGGTCGCCATGATCACCTGCACCCGGCTGTTACGGCGGGCGGCCAGTTCGCGCATCTCGGCGGCCCCGCGCACATCGTCATGGTCGGCAATCGCGATCAGGTCGAGGTCGGTCTCGTTCTCCACGTAATCCAGGATGCGGGGGATGGAGTCCAGGCCGTCGCTGTAAATGGAGTGGATGTGGAGGTCGGCCTTGCTGTAGCCGGGTGGGCGGGTGGGTGGGCCTGCCGATACCCACGGCAGCCCCTGACTGATCGATGCTCTGTTGTTCCCCACGGTCCCCCCTTACATACGTGTCCCGCCGACCCCCCCACCGGAGCCGCGCTGACGTTTTGGATTATACATAAAGAGAGATTGATGTGTCAAGCGGGCGACGAGTGCTGGGTGCGCCTCAGAGTTTTGCATGATTGACAATTCGGTGGTCCTGTCGTAGGATCGACGTATCTTACTTGGATCTGGAGGCGTTCATGACCACCCCCCCTGATGATCGTTGGCGCAGCCTCAGCGATGAGGTGTTTCATGA
>JBBSAN010000869.1:0-3183 GCA_038252265.1 Chloroflexia bacterium | reverse complement strand
TCGGCGGCGGCCTGGGCGAAGGACCGCGCCCCCACCGCCAGGCGGGTCGCCACGGCGGCGGCCCCATCGCTGAAATGGTCGGCGCGTAACTGGAGGTGCTCATCCAGGGGGGAAAAGCGTCTGGCCGCAGGAAGCAGAGCAGACGTAATAGGCTCGTTCGAGGGGGGTCGCCCCCTCGAGGCCCTGAATAGTCCGGGAGCGATAGCCCTCGAAGGTCATCGGGACCCCGCAGGCGGGACAAGCGGGTTCGGGCACCGGCATGCCGGTGGTGCGCCCGTTAATCAGTAGGGCCAGCGCGGGGCCCAGCAACAGGGGGCGCTGTTCGCGGGCGGCGGCTTCGAGTTCGGCGAAAGTCGCGTGGGGAGGGGCATCGGCCCACCCTTCCAAGCGATCAAAGAGCGCCCCGGCCTGCTCGAGGAAAGCGGCGCGGCGCGCAGCGCGGGAGAGGGGACGCGGCATCAACGACTCCTTTCAGGATTAGGACCAACCAGCCGGGCAGCCCGCCGAGTATGGCATACGGTGGGCTGCCCGTCAAATCCGTAAAGAAGGCCTTCCCGACGATTATGGGATATACCCGACTCGAACCCACAACCTCCCGCAAAGCGGGCGCTCTACCAATTGAGCTACAACCCCAAAAGGCTGATAACCATTGACACACGACCCGGCAGGGTCGGGTGAAGACGGCAGGACTCGAACCTGCGGTCGCCGGGTTCGCAACCCGGTGCTCTATCCTCTGAGCCACGTCTTCAGTGAGGGGTGGACCAGCGGGTGGTCCGTTACAGCGTCAGCCGGGGAGCGGTTGCTCGCCGTCTAAAGAAAGTGCTCCCGCCGGGTTGGACGCGGATGCGTCGCCCCACGGTTAGGGAAAAGTGACATGCTGCAAAGCATCATGCGAGGACACTCCCCGGTTGAGGTGTAAGGTCGGAATGGCAAGATTCGAACTTGCGACTTCCACGTCCCGAACGTGGCGCTCTAGCCAAACTGAGCCACATCCCGATAGATTGTTGCCCCTGGACAGGGGCGGCGCGGTCGGCAGGACTTGAACCCGCAACCCCCAGGTTCGAAGCCTGGTGCTCTAGTCCGATTGAGCTACGCCCGCAAAGAACAGCGCAACTGCGCGATAATGCCGTATCCCACGGTAGGCGGCTTCTCAAGCTGGATCATGACACACTTCGGAAACCGCGACCACAATGACCCAAACAAGGACCGATGGTCGGATCGGGTCGGGATAACAGGATTCGAACCTGTGACCTCCTGGCCCCCAGCCAGGTGCGCTAGCCAAGCTACGCCACATCCCGATAGTACGTGAATGGGAGGACGGGCAGGAGTCGAACCTGCGACGCTACCCACGAGGGGTAGAGACACCCAGGAGGTGCCCGCCATCGTCCACTCGGCCACCGTCCAAATACATTCACCAGAAACATTCAGTTGTTAAGGTCCACCCCCAGCCAGGCTGGAGCCGGGCGCGGAGCCGCCGGAGCGGGCCGCCGCAGTAGAGTGTAGCGATACACGCCCATCCCCAGGTGGAGGTGGGCCGGACTTTTATCCGGGGGTGACTGGTGGGCTATGATCCCACGACCTCCCGCTTCACAGGCGGGTGCTCTGCCGATTGAGCTACAGACACCAGGCGCGACGGCGTGCAGAGAGGGATTTGAACCCCCGAAGGGCAGTGCCCACCACGTTTACAGCGTGGCCCGATTTCCGCTCCGGCACCTGCACATCTCGTTGGCTTTATTATCAGGCATAATCGCGCCGCCCGATAGCGCCACTGGTCGTATCCTCTACTACCCCGCGTGGTGGGTGCCCTCTAATACGTCAGGTGCATAGTACACCCATCCTTTGGCGACGTGTCTCTCCGCCCAGCGCGGTACGTAAGTTGCTCCAGGCAGGATCGGGGGGGTAGGGAAACACCCCTCACCCCCGTCCCCTCTCCCCGCTCACGCGGAGCGAGGGGGCCACCGCCACGATCGGGGCATACGGCAAGCAGGAGCGATCCAGACAGGATCGCTCCAAATTGGATCGAGCAGAATAGACGTTGAGAATCCGCCGCCCCGCACAAGGCAGCAAGGGATGAGTCCCCCTCGCCTCGCGTCAGCGGGGAGAGGGGACAGGGGTGAGGGGCGGTCGGCCACCCCCAAACCTAAAGAGGACGACCAGGGGCAAATGCAGAGGGGCCAGCGCGTCGGCAAACCAGACCCCCGCCGGGTCGGGCGGCGGCAGCCAGGGTGGCGGCGGTCAGGGCAGTTTGCAGGGTGGGCGGGGCTAATTACCGCCGCACCGGTCTACTAGAGAAGCAGCCAGGTAAGCACCCCGAGCACCAGGATCAAGCCAAACTGCCAGGTCCGCAGTGTGCGGGGGCTGGGCGGCGGGGCAGGATGAGCGCGCCGTTGGGTAGCGGTAAGCAACGCCCACAGGTTAGGCGAGGGTTGCTGCTGGGAAGCGGCCTTCCCCCAGGCGAATACAAAGGCGATGACCACGAAGATCACGAAGGCATCCATCGGGGCTGCACTCCTTCGGAGATAGGCGGCGCGGGTAACATCCGGCACATCTATTTTAGAATAAAGCGGGTAGCCCGTCAAGATCTGGGGGTGGGGACATATGCCCCCCCCCTAGTCGGCAGCCAGCTTGCGCCGGATCTCGCCGCCCCGGCGATAGGCGGCATGGACGCCCCGTGCCACTACGCCGGAGAAATCCCCCTGGACGAACTCGGCCAGGGCGGCCTCGGTCGTGCCGCCTTTCGAGGTGACGGCATGGCGCAGCGTGCTCGGCGCGCTGGTGCCCTCGCGCAACATCTTGGCCGCGCCCCAGATCGTCTGTAAGACCAGCTCGTGCGCTTCGGCTTCGTCCAGCCCGATCTCGCGGGCCGAGGCGATCAGCACTTCGGCAAAGTAGAACAGATAGGCCGGGCCGCTGCCGCTCACCGCTGTGACCTGATCGAGCGCATCCTCGTGGCTCATGGCGATTTCGCGGCCCAGCGCGCCCAATAGCCGCCGCACCCAGGCGCGCTGCTCCGCGCTGACCCAGGCGTTCGCCACCCAGGCCGACATGCCCTCGCTCACCTGGGCCGGGGTGTTCGGCATCACCCGCACCAGCGGCTGCTCCAGCGCGTCCAGCCCGCCCTGTACCTGGGCCATGCCCACACCCGCCGCCACACTGATGATCAGCTTACCCGCCACGGTCCCC
>JBBSAN010000868.1:0-3185 GCA_038252265.1 Chloroflexia bacterium | reverse complement strand
TGTCAACTCGGGCCAGTCGGCGAATTCTGCAAAGCTCTCTTTAATGATGTGCGACTCTCGATTTTTCAGTTTCCAACGGTGCCGCGCTGCAACTGAATGTCTGGATGAGCTGTTCGGCGGCGATCCGCGCCCCACGCAATTCCACCCGGTTTGCCAGGGCCTGCGCCCGCGTGGTCATCTCCGGGGTCAAGCACACCGACACCGCGCTGACCAGGGACTCGACGGTGAGGCCCCTCACCGCGCGATCCGTCACGCCGACGCCTAACTCTTGTACGCGGTGTGCCCAGTAATACTGATCGTAGTTATGGGGCACAATGACCTGGGGCGTCCCCGCGCGGGCGGCGGCGGTCGTGGTCCCCGCCCCGCCGTGATGGGCAATCATGACGACGCGCGGAAAGAGTTTGGCATGATTGACATCGCCAATCGCGAGGCAATCGGGTCCGGCCTCGCCAGCGATGAGCTGGCCCCAGCCCTGGGAGATGATGGCCCGATAGCCCAGGGCACGCACGGTCTCGACCACCACCTGCCTCGTTTGCCCCGTGACCCGCATACTCCCAAACCCAAAGTAGAGCGGCGGCGGGCCAGCGGTCAGAAAGGTCTCCAGCGGGTCCGGCAACGGTCTCGGATCGGCCAGGAACCAGGCCCCGGTTTGCGCGACCTGCATTTGGATGGGGGTCCCCGCTGGAGCCAGGACGGGATCCGCCGCGAGCCACGGCTGATCCGTTTGATTATAACGGGCGACATTCCGTACCGGCGGCAATCCAAGGGCTACCCGTTGCTCATTGACGGGGTCCCGAAAGACGCGGTTAAACATCCGCTCATCGGTCATCCAGAGCATTCGATTGGTCCGGGCGGGCAGCGACTGGGGGTACACGGTAGTGATCTTCGCCGGGGGATGATCGGGCGACGGCAAGGTCGCCGGGCAGTAGGCCGCATAGATATAGGGGATCTTCAGCACTTCGGCCATCGTGCGCCCGGCGGTTGCTAGCACGCCACCGACAAGGATCCCATCGCAGCCGCGCGCCGCCTCCCCGAGCACCTGAAACTGCTCATTCACAGTATGGCGGGCGAGTTGGCGCAATTGCTCCGGCGACGGTTTTTGCGGGGGGTTCGACCCTTCGGGCCGGGACCGAGTCCACTGTTCTAAGTCCGGGCCGACCGGAACAAAGTCGATCCCGTACGATTCCACCCATGTTTGAAAATTGGGGGCGGCACACAGCAGCACCGAGTGGCCCAGGGCGCGCAGTTCCACCGCCAGCGCTAGGATGGGTTGTACATCGCCCCGCGATCCAACAGAGGTGAGAAATACTTTCATCAGACACTCCTTTCGCTCAGGAAGAAGGTCAGGCCCGCTCTTGGTGAAGGAGACGCTGCGCCGAGGAGCATCAGACGCTCGTTGAGTCAAACAGAAGGGCTGTGCTTTGCTCGAAGAAGGGTGTTCATCACCGGGGGCCAGAATCATGTCACATCGGCCCAAGTATACAAGAAAGCCCGCCCCAATAAATCGCCCAAAAAGCCGATGTATTGTGAAGCAGAAAATGGTAGAATACAATCAGGAAGAGAACACGAAAAACGCAGTGTCGCCTGGCGGCCCGGTCAGCGCAGAGCGTATAATAGAACTCCCGCCCGGTACGTGACAAGAGACCGTCACGTACCGGGCGGGAGTTTCTTTTGAGCCGTTGACCGTGTACCGGGGGCTATTTCAGAACGAGGTCGGGCCGGGTCGGCAGGCCGGAGTTATAAGGCTTGGCGATGACGATCAGGCGGTAGTCGTCTACCCCGTAGGGGAAGCAGGTGATCAGGGTCAGGCTCTGGTCGGGGGTCGGGTTCATGTAGGCGGCGTTCTGGCGGCGCATCTCGTCCGTCACGTCCGCGCCCTCTTCTTTGACCTTGACGATGCCCTGCACAATATAGAGGTATTCGCGGTTGGCGGTGAACACATGGATCTCGTCGCCCCGCTGTACCTTGTGCAGGTTGCGGAAGACCTCGCCCTTCCAGTCCACATGGCCCGACATGACCACGTTGCCGATCTCGCCGGGGTTGGCGGTGCCCTGGTGGTGGCCCACCGCATAATCGGCCACCTGCCACTGGCTACTCTGCTGCCCGTCCTTGCCGGGGATCATGTCCCAGCCCACCGGCACCACCGACGAATCGATCTGCACACTGGGGATGGTGATCCGCACCGGCGGCTCGCTCTGCTCCTGCGTGCCCGTCTGGTTACTGACCAGCCCGGTGTTCAGGTTGGGCAGGGGGGCGCTGGAGACAAGGACCGTATCAGAGGCAATAGTCGGCGTGGCGGCGGGCGGATTGACCCCGGCCAGGGCCGTGCCCTCGGCGGTCGCCTTGGCGGGCGGCGGAGCCGCAGGCAGGCTCGGCGCGACCAGCGGTAGCCCACTGTTCTCCTGCTCAATCCGGTTCGCCTCTTGATTGTTCTGGTAGGTCTGGATGCCCAGGTAGCCGCCCACGCCGATCAGCAGCAGCACGCCAATGCCGATCAGCAAGTTGCCCAGCGTCCGCATCAACTTGCTGCGGTTCTGGCGCGTGGCGGTGATCGCAGGAGCCACCACGGCGGGAGTCGCCGGGGGGGTTACGGTTTCCGGTTGTCCAGGGTTACTGGCGAGTTCGCTCATAAGATTTTATCCTGTGGCCTGAAGATGTCACCTATATAGACGTTAAAACCGAGGCCGCAGTTTCATTCTTTCTTATGCAGGGCATGACATAATCAGAATCAGAGCAACAAACGTGCCCAGCCGTTAGCGGGGCTGCTCTTCATCCCCGATGCTCCACATGCGCTCCATATCGCTATTCGAGTAGCACTGGAAGGCCATCAGCGTGTGGGTGCGGGTGAGGCTCTCCACGCGGGCAAAGCGCTGGGTGACCACCTCGGCCAACTGATCGTACTCGACGGTGCGGACGATGGCGACCAGATCGTATTCGCCGGTGACAGAGTAGACCTCGGTCACGCCGGGAATATCGAGGATCGCCTGCGCCGTGGTCGGGATGCTGTGGCGCTCCACGTTCATCATTACCAACGCGGTGATCATGGCGTGCTCCTTACGAGTGGTCGGTGGTCGGTGGTCAGTGGTCAGTTTTTAGTATTCAGTCAGAGGAGCGTTGGCATCCTCATGTTTATTATAACCGACGTTGTTAACCTCAGCAATCACTGACCACCGACCACCGACCAC
>JBBSAN010000867.1:0-3192 GCA_038252265.1 Chloroflexia bacterium | reverse complement strand
TGGTGATGCGCTTGCAGCGCGAGGCAGCGGCGGGGGGCGGCAGTGTGCAATCGCTGCTGGGCAATCACGAGATCTTGCTGGTGGCGGCGGCGCGTTTCGGCAGCATCCCGACGCGGGGTGGGCCGACCTTCCTGGAGGGCTGGCAGCTCAATGGGGGCAAGGACGCCGATCTGGAGGCGCTGACGGCGGAGCATATCGCCTGGATCGGCCAGTTGCCCATGATGGCGCAGGTAGCCGACCGGCTGCTCATTCACGCCGACTCGATGCTCTACCTGCATTATGGCGCGTCCATTGCCGCTGTCAACGAGGCGTGCGCCGCGATCCTGGCGAGCGCTGATCCCGCCGCCCATAACCAACTGCTGAACGCCTTTATTGACCGGGCCGCCTTCATCGGGAATACCGGCGTCGCCACGGCCAGGGCGTTTCTCCTGCGCTATGGGGGACGGCAGTTGATCCACGGCCACACCCCGATCGCCGCGCAAACCGGCCAGCCCTCGGCCACGGTCACCGGCCCGCTGGTCTATGCCGACGGCCTCTGCGTGAATGTGGACCCCGCCCTGTACCGGGGTGGCCCCGGCTTCGTCTACCGGCTGCCGCCGTTGCCCTGACAATGAAGAGCCGCAGAGGCTTACCCCAGCGGCTCTATCCCCACTTATAAGACCCAGGGCGCCCCGGCGTCCCTGCATTCCGCCAACCCCGGCCATCCCCGCCGACCCACTTTCCCTTCATTCGCCGTCTGCCCGCCATAAATGGCAACGCGCTACTCCAATTTAGCGTATTATAAGCGCGCGCTCACGGCATCCACCGGATCCGGGGCAGCATGGCGCATGGCGCACGGACACAGCCATGCTGTCCGCTGGCCCCAATCGGCCCCGGCCCAGACCGGCATACGCACCCCGGTTAGATGAGCCGTTTCACCGTATCGAGGAGGTAATCGAGGTCAATCGGTTTGGGGAGGATCGCTGCGGCCAGGCAGGCATAGTCGTTGGCATAGCGGCGCAGATTGGTGCCCGCCGACATGATTACAATCGGCACCCTCTGCATTTCGGGATCGGCCTTGATTTTGGTGCAGGCGGTGAGGCCGTCCATGATGGGCATCATAATGTCCATCATGATCAGGTCGGTGTGGTGTGCGTGGATCTGGGCAATCGCGTCCTGCCCGTTTTCCGCCGTCTGCACCCCATAACCCTCATCGGCCAGAATCTCGCGATACATGGCCCGGATCGCCGGATCATCATCTACCACGAGGATACAAAGGGGTACATTCGGTCCTTTGCGCGATTGGAGGTTTGCGAAATGGTTCATACGTTTGCGTCCTTGCTCGTGCTCCATATCCTGCGCTGGCTGATCGCTGGCTATGTCATGAGTCGCTGGGTGAAGCACCGCCTGGCCGCCAGGAAAGCATGATCCATACCAGAGGCCGGTTGCCTGCCTGATCAGGGGTCGTTCCTACTCGGTTCATACGGCCTGGGGCGCGTCTTTCCTGTGGAGCGCGAGGTGCTTACGGCAGCAAATCGGCCACCGCGATCTGCGCCTCCGGTCTGGCAAGCGGGGCAACAACTTCTGCCGTGGTGAGGATCAGTATTTCCGCATAGCCGAAGCCGTATACAGTCCCGGCGTCTGGCCCCGGCTGGCGGTAGACTTCAAGCTGGCGATCCCCCAGATTGATGATCTAGTATTCAGCGATCCTGGCTTTCGCGTAGAGGCTGGTTTTGATGGTGCGGTCGTATGTGAGTGAGCTATCGGCGACTTCGACAACTAAAGCAGCTGTGATAGGATGGCTATTACGATAGTCCAGAACATTTCCAGTGATCACCGCAATGTCTGGTTGCGGCTGTGACAACTCACCCAAATCGAGCGGACCTTGCGTGCGTATAAAATATCCCGATCCGAATGACACGCGAAGTATATCGCCGACAATCGTCACATACATCATGTGTGACGCGCCTATTGGACGCATCTCGATAACCTGCCCTTCGATCAACTCGACGTGTTGGCCCTCGAACAGCCCGAATTCGGCCAGCTTGTAATATTCGTCGCGGGTCCAGCGCCGGACGTGTGGCTCAACTAGTGTTTGCATACTTGCCTTCCTTACTACGTCGGAACAGGGGACAGGGTGGGTGCCACCGGGTGATGCGCCCGTAGTCCGAGTATACCATTCAGGGCGGCACCCGTCGAATCAGGGGCGTTCCTCGAAGGTCAGCACGGCTTTGACCACTTCTTGCCCCCGCGCCATGTCGGCAAAAGCGGCAGCGGTGGCCGAGAGGGGATAGTAGCGGTCGATGAAATGGTCCGCAGGGAACGCGCCGGAGGCGATCAGGGCGAGCGCGGCGCGGGTGTCGGCGGGGCCGCACGAATAGCTGGGGATGATACTGATTTCGCGGAAGTAGCCGCTGTCGGTGTCGAGCGGCCAGCGGGCACCCGGCGCGGTAGGGGTGAACTGCACCAGCGTACCGCCCCCGGCCACGCAGGCGAACCCCGTCTCCAGTGCCTCGACGCTGCCCGGCCCGACGATCACCACCTCGGCCCCCTCGCCCCCGGTCATGGCCCGCACCACATCGGCCAGCGACTCCTGGTCCACGTTCACCACGCGGTGCGCCCCCAGGGTCGCGCCCCGGTCACAGCGCACCGGCACCCGGTCGGCGGCGATGACCGGATCGGCCCCCAGGTGGAGGGCCAGCGCCGTGTTCAGCAGGCCCATGAAGCCCAGACTGATCACCACCACGCTCATCCCCGGCCCCACCCCCGCCCGGCGCAGCGCCTTGACCGAACAGGCCAGCGGCTCGATCAACGTGGCCTCCGCGTCAGAAACGTGGTCGGGCACGCGCAAGGTATCGGCCTGGAGGTTGGGGGCAGGCACCAGGAAATAGTCGGCCATCGCGCCCGGCACCAGTTTGGTCGCCCGCCAGGTGGCACAATGCACCGGCGCGCCGCGACGGCAGGCGGCGCACTGCCCGCACGGCACATGGTGGTGGACAAACACCCGGTCGCCCACCGTCCAGCCGTCGGTGTCCGGCCCCAGCGCGGCGATCCGCCCCACCGGCTCGTGCCCCGGCGTGAGCGGCGCTTTCCGCCCGATATACCAGGGCACGATCTCCCCGGTGCAGATGCCACACGCCCCGGTCGCCACCAACGCCTCGCCCGGCCCCGGCTGCGGCACCGGCACCTGTTCGATGCGGATATCATCGGCGG
>JBBSAN010000866.1:0-3194 GCA_038252265.1 Chloroflexia bacterium | reverse complement strand
GCTGATCGCCTGCCGTGCGGGCCTGCTCGCATTCCCCAGAGGAATGCGGACAGGCCCGCACGATTGCTGCGTAGACAAGCGAGGGATTCAGTGATCTTGCACTTGTTTCAACGCCGATTGCTGCGGTTGTTGTGCCCTGGGCTGGTCGGCGTGGGGGGGATCACGGCGCTTGTGGCATGTGGATCGACCGGAGCACAGCCAGGATTGGGCGTAGTATCGCTCGGTGCATCTGTAACGGCAATTCCATCACCTCCTGCTTCAAAGGATGCTTACCTGGCGGGCGAACGCGCTGCGTACCAAACCGCTAGCGCGCTGACGCCCTGGCCGACCAAGGATCTTTCCTGGCCTTTAACCCCCGTCCCTACAGTAACCCCCGAGTTAGGGATGCTGTCCAGTTGTCCACCGCGCGCCAATGCGCTTGAGCCGCGCCCTGTTAGTTGCTGGCGCGGGATCGTGGGTGGACACATCGTGGATGTCCAGAGTCTGGAGGATACCGGCACGTCCGTGGCAGGTTTTCTTCTGGTGAATGCTTGGGCGGACGGCGCGTATACCTCGACCGATATCGAGACTTATATGCCGCCCCGTGCTGTCGGTGCGCTGCGAATTACGGCGATTGATGGCCTGCGGTTTACGCTGTCCCCGGTTGATCCAACGCAAGGGGATGCCCTCGTTTTTGATCTCGGAACACGCCTGTGGGTCAGCCCAACGCCCTCCTACTCTTATTTACTACCGCGCACCTGTCAATTGCCTGTTGCCGCGCAGGAAAACCTGTGATATACTATGTATAACAGATGAAAAGGTTGTCTCGGGATTGTGTGCTGTGGGTGCCCCGCCCGCCAGGTGCCACGATCCCCCGTTGGCGCAGCAGACGACCCGGGCGGACCATGCGGATGCCACGCACCCGTTGCCGCTGCCTGCCGTATCCTTTGCTTGACCCACCCATTATGCCCAGCCTCCGCAACCAGCACACATTCCCCTCGTCTTCCCTATGAAGGGAATCGGGGAACCCACCCCCACCGGGACCGTCCGGCGTCCGCTTGCTCAGGGCTGGAGGTTTTTTGATCCATGCGGTACTTACTCACACCCGCCATCCGGCTGATGAACCGGCTGACCTATCCCCAGAAGTTCGGGCTGATCAGCTTCTTATTCGCGCTGCCCCTGGTGGTGGTCCTGATCTTCTTCATCGCGGCGGTGAACGACCGGATCGGCTTCGCCCAGAAAGAAATCTACGGCGACGCCTATCTGCGCCCGCTGCGGACTCTGCTCGACCACACCCTGCGCGATAAGCTGCTGGCCCAGACCGCCGGGCAGACCCCCGCTGCCGATCTCACCGCTAGCCTGGCCGCGATCGATAGCGACTTCCAGGCGCTGGACCGCGTGGACGGGCAATACGGAGCGCTCCTGCGAACCACCGCGCAGCTTACCCCCTTGAAGGCCGATTGGACCACGCTGAAGGCCCGCCGCCAGGCCGGGGAAGCCGGTCCCGATCTCCACACGCCGTTCATCGCCGGGATACGTGGGCTGATCACGCAGGTGGGCGATACTTCCAATCTGATCCTGGACCCCGATTTAGATAGTTATTATGTGATGGACTTGGTGCTGCTGAAGCTGCCGGAAGGGCAAGACCGCCTGGCCCAGACGATTGCCCTGGGGGAGCAGGTCATCGGTAAGGGCAGCATGACGCCGGAAGAGCGCGCCCAACTGATCATCCTCGGCGGGCTGGTGCAGGCCAACCGCGAGGAGACGCAACGCGGCCTGGGCATCGCCTTCCGCAACAATCCGGCCCACAACCTGCTACCCGTCCTGGACACGCCATTACGCGAATCCTCCGCGGCGACCGATGGGCTGGTGATCACGCTCACCGAGCAAGTGGTCAAGCCGGGGATCATCCTGCTCCTGCCGGAGGCGTACCGGGCCGGGGGGACCGCCGCCCTGGCGCGCAGCTTCGCCCTGTGGGATCAGGCCGTTAACGAGCTGGATCGTCTCTTGCAGATGCGTATCGACGATTTTGCCCGGCAGTTTTATCTGGTGCTAGTGGTGACGGCGGTGGTGCTGCTGCTGGTTGTCTACCTCTGGATCGGGTTCTACGCGGCGGTGCGGCGCACCGTCGGCCAGTTAGAGCGGGCCGCCCAGGGGATGGTCAGCGGCACCATGACTGCCGACCTCAGCCTGGACAACCACGATGAATTAGGGCGGGTCGCCACCGCCTTCAACCAGATCGCCACGGCGCTGGTCGCCTCCAGCGCCTACCGGCAGGCGGTGCTGGACAATGTGCCCGACGGCATCATCATCACCGATGTTGCCGACCGGATCACCTCCTTCAACCCGGCGGCGGAGCGGATTTTCGGCTATGCGGCGGGCGAAGTGGTGGGGCAGCCGTTCGCGCTGTTACGGCCCGACGCGCAAGCAGGCGGCGAGAACGGGACTGCGCCGGAGGCCACCTCACCGGATCCAGGCCGCCGCGAGGTGCTGGGGCGGCGCAAAGACGGCACGACCTTCCCGATGGAAGTGGCGCTCAGCGCGATGCACACCGGGCAGCACGCCCTCCAGATCGGGGTCGCCCGCGACATTACCCAGCGCAAACAGGCCGAGCAGGAGCTAGAGCAAGCCAAAGATGCGGCGGAAGCGGCGTCGCAGACCAAGTCGGAGTTCCTGGCGAACATGAGCCACGAGATCCGCACGCCGATGAACGCGGTGATCGGCATGAGTGGCCTGCTGCTCGATACCGCCCTGACCCCGGAGCAGCGCGACTACGCCGAAACGATCCGCCATAGCAGCGATGCCCTGCTGACGATCATCAACGACATTCTCGACTTCTCCAAGATCGAGGCGGGGCGGCTGGAACTGGAAAAGCACGCCTTCGAGATCCGCGATTGTATCGAAAGTGCGCTGGATCTGGTGGCGACGCGGGCGGGCGAGAAGGGGCTGGACCTGGCCTATGTGGTGGACGCGAACACGCCCAGCGCGGTGATCGGCGACGTGACGCGCCTGCGCCAGGTGCTGGTCAACCTGCTGAGCAACGCGGTGAAATTCACCAAGCAGGGCGAGGTCGTGGTCCAGGTGTCGGGCCGCCCGAGCAGCGCGGCGCAGTATGAACTGCATTTCACCGTGCGCGATACCGGCATCGGCATCCCCGCCGACCAGATGCACCGCCTGTTCCAGTCGTTCAGCCAGGTCGATGCCTCGACCACCCG
>JBBSAN010000865.1:0-3213 GCA_038252265.1 Chloroflexia bacterium | reverse complement strand
GCGTCCGCTGGCTGGTGCAGATGGCCGGGGCGCTGACGCCCGCGCAGTTCATCCTCCATACAGAAGCAGCGGAACGGAGCCTCCAACCCTTTGAGCACATCGTGTTCGTCACCCATCTTCGTATAGAGAATAGCGCCGGGGCCGAGCATGTATTCCTGCCCATCGCTCAGCACCCGCGCCCGGCCTTCAAACACCAACCAATACTCGTCGGCGTCGTGAACGTGCAATTCCAACTGGCGGGTATCGGTCATATGGCCCACGCCGAAGTTGCTCCATTTCACCCACTCTAGCGTAACGCTTGCGCAATCACAGGCCGAATCATCAATTGGTCCCGATTTCTCAGCACCTACTGATAAATCTGACGAGTGCGGCGCGGGCATTGCGCCACCTGGAAACGGTTGGTGTCGGTCGTGGCCGACCCTCCGGCCGCCGTAGACGCTGGAGGAGGCAAATGCGGGTTCGTTTCAACTCGCTGAATGGGTTGCTGTGGCCCCTCATCCACTTGGTCAGGCTTCCCGCCAGCGCATTGGTACGCAGCGGATTTATCGGCGGGTGCTGAGAAATCGCAGTCAAATGATGAATCGGCCTGTGATTGCGCAAGCGTTACGTTAACAATAGCTAACCAGTCTATACCTGTGGAGGAGCTGAAAACTAAAGTGCTCATGCCGAACACAGCCTCCGCGTCCGCAGTCCGTCGGAATCTACTCGACTGCTCTCAAATACCAACCTGGAGGCCAGACCGCAGCACCGTCGGTGGGTATTTGATCGCTGGTGGTGACCCCGCAGGGTCATGACGGGCTTTGTACAATGGTCCCGATGATATGGCCCTCCCCATCGGGCTAGCTATGCACGGCCGCGTACCCGTCGTTGGTACGCCTGGGAATTATTTGATAGGCGGCAAAATCCTGGGTAGCTAGTATTACAACGACGGTTTAGGATGTATCCAACTTGAATTGTTTAATTGCCCGCCGCTTCGTGTGCGAGCGTTTGGCCCGCTCGTTGTGCTCCTGCATTTCCTGCAGCCCGCCGATCAAGTCCGCCTTCGTCCACTCCCGTTGCGGCAGTAACTCCCGCACGACCCGGCTCACCTGCGGGCGCGTGATGCGGGGCATCTTTCCCCCCCCACTCCTGTTGCCACTGCAACAAGAACGCTCCGGCCAGCAAGGCCATGGTCATATGGTGATACCAGCCCACCCAACTGCGGACTTCGTACTCCACCAACCCCGCTTCGCTCTTGGTCCACTCGAACTCGGTTTCGATGTTCCAGCGGGTTGCTCCTACCTGCCCTAACTTCAACAACGGCGTACTCAACGCGGCGTTGGACAGGCCCTACTTCCATTCGCTGCCGTCCACCTTGCGCCGCAGCAGCAACCAGCATTCGCGCCCGGGCACGTCGTCGCGACATTCCCCCACCCGTTGCCGATAGAATTGATAACGCCGGGGTCCCTGTGCGCCTTCCGCTACCGTCAGGGTGCGCCACTGCTGCTCCGGCACCGCCGCCGCCACGTCAGCGACTGTCTGTGCGGCATTGCTCTCAGGCAAGCGGCGCGCCCGTGTTGGTTTGCGCCCCCGCCCACGCCACGGTGGCACCGCCGTGGCGGGCTGGCTGGTGAAAACGCGCTCGTTGCGGCGCACATCGCGTACATAGTTGAAGCCCGCTTGCTCCAAACCAGCGCGCAAGCCGGGGTCGCTGCCGTAGACCGCGTCGCCCGCCACCCAACGTCCGCGCAAGTGGCGGGCTTTTTGTACGCGTTGCAGCAAGCTCAGCGCCAATTGACCCTTAGTTTGCAAGCCCACATTCTTGGGCACGCCGGCTGCCTGGCAGCGGTTGGCAGCAGCGGTCCATTCTTGGGGCAGATACAAGTCGCCATCCAGCAAGGCGTGCCCGCGCGAGGAAGCGTACGCCAGAAAAACGGCAACCTGGCAATGGCCCACTTTACCGAGGGTACCGGAGTATTGGCGAGCGACGCCGACCGAATGCGTGCCTTGTTTGAGGGCGCCCGTTTCATCAACGATGAAGACGCCGTCGGCAGCGCTGAGGCGGGGGCTGAGGAACTGATGCACAGCGGCGATGAGCGAGCGATGGGGCCAGGGCGCTTCAGTGAGGAAGCGTTGCAGGGCGCGTGGGGTCGCGCCGGGGATGGCTTCAGCGATGTTTTCGGCGTTGCGGCGGTCGGCCTGTTGGACCAGCAGACCCCGCAGATATTGTTCGCTGCGAAGTTGGGCTGCGGCCCGACCAAACAGGGGAGCAAAGGGGGCATGGAAACGGGTGAAGGAAGCGGCGACCCGATCCAAGTCGGCTGGTGTCATAGGGAACAGCTCCGGATGTCAGCAGATTATAACAACACCGCGTATTATACCAAACCGTCGTTGTAATACTAGACCGTGACCACGTTGAGGCTGGCAGCCAGCGGTTCATTGTCCCCAGGGCTTCAGACGTAGGATTACTCCGTCGCCTGCCTGGGTAGGGACACCTGGACATCACAGGGCTCACAGTTTTGGTGTGGTCACCTCCAATGTGATACTTCGCAGCGGCCCTTATCTGGTCTGGCGTCTATACGGGGGCACGGCTGATGCAAAGTCCGTTAGGGGTGGCGCGGGGCGGGCGGGGGTGCCCGGTGCAGCACGTGATCGAACGCATAGGCCAGCCTGCGTTGCCAGGCGGCTAAGTTGGGCTGCTGGTGCCGCGCTGCCAACCCGATCACCAGATTGTTCAAACTCGCGAGCACCTGCGGGGCGTGCCCCATCCGCACTTGCGACCGATCCTCCCCGAGCGTCACGTCGCGCCGATAATGGAGCCCGTTCTCCTGCTGCCAATGTTCCCGCACCCAGCTCAACAATTGGGCGGGGCTGGCCCGCTGGACACTCAGACTGGTCACTCCATAGCGGACACTCGTCGTCACGCGCCCTTGCCCTTCGGTCACCCGACTGGTCAGCTCCAAGACTTGCTCTAACCCTGGCCAGGTATTGTACCCTTTCAATAAACTGCTGACCCGCACGGTGCGTTCTTCCACGCGTCCATGCCCTTTGTCCACCCCGCTGGCCTGCCGAAAGTCGAAATCACTGGCCCGTTCATCGGGGCGCAACGACGCAAACAACAAGGCCCAAACCCAACATTGCTGCATTTAACCGCAATGTAACAGGTCTGTAGTATTTCTGTTTTAGTTCCCCTTTGCCTTTTAGACTTGGCACTTCGCCCTATACCCCCTTTTT
>JBBSAN010000864.1:0-3219 GCA_038252265.1 Chloroflexia bacterium | reverse complement strand
GTCTACCTGAGCGAGTACGACGGCGTTGACAGTCCGTACAACACGTACCGGGTCGAAGGGTTGCCGCCGGGGCCGATTTGCAGCCCCAGCGTGAAGAGTATTCGCGCGGTGCTCGAGCCGGCCGAACACGACTACCTCTTCTTCGTCGCCAAACCCGATGGCAGCGGCGCACACGTCTTTGCGCGCACCTTCGAGGAGCACTTGCGCAACGTGCGCGCGTATCAACAGGGGCGCTGAGGGTTAGGCCGGCAGGGGGACGGTTGACCCGGCCTGCGTGTCCTGAGGGGCGGCAGGCCGGGTCAACTATTCTACTGCTGCAGGTTGGCAGCTTGCGCTACAGGTTGACGGGCGGTTTAGTAGGTCCCGCCTGAAGTGAAGGTGCCCTGTTGCTTGAGATACGTGTTGAAAAACTCGAGGGAGACCTTGCTGACGGTGTTGAGAGTGTCTTCGGTGCTGGCCGTCGCCGCATGGCCGCTAAGTAATCGGGCCAGAGACGGGCTGGTCAGGCCCAAATCGGTCAGGGTAAGGTGGCTAGCGCCCGCGATGTGAACGTTGAAGGCGGTGGCGGCGGACGGGGAGAGCAAGGCATAGTTTTCCGCGTATTGCTTCCATTCCCCCAGGTGGCTCCACGACTGGGAGTAAATGTTCAGGACCGGTATGGGGTAGGTTGCATCGTTCCAGACAAACTCCCCGGCTTGCACACCCTCGATATCGGCCAAGAACGGGGACTCGAGCGCGATCACCGCACTGACATCCTGCCGCATCCGGCCAATGGCAAGGGCGGCCGATCCGCCCAAAGAATGGCCCATCACCCCGATCTTTGTCGGGTCAACCAGCTTGTACACCGGGTCAGCGTTGTTCTCGCGAGCCTGGGTGAGAATGTGGTCAATGACGAAGTCAATGTCGATTGTTCGCAGCTTCATCCATTTCTGATAATACTCGAAGCTCTGCTCCTTGTGCGCATGGCCGTCCTCCGTCCTGATTTCATTGAAGTAACCCATGTTGATCCATGTCGTGTGGCCGTCTTCGGAGGTCGTGTAGAGCGACTGATAGGTGTGGTCGATAGAGGCAACCACATATCCGTGGGACGCAAGCTCCCGGTACAACGATTCGTTGCTGGACTTTACGCCCGTGGAACCGTGCGAGAACACGACGAGCGGATAGGTGTACCCCGCACCTGCGGGGTACCACAGTTCCACGTTCACGCTTCTGTGGGCGCCCGTAGCGGCATACGTTTCGATGCGGCTCGGATCGGTGTAGGTGTGGTTGACCATGGCGACCGGATACGGGCCAGTGGTTTTTAGCGGCTCATGCTGCGGGAAGATCAGTGCCGGGGCCATTGCGACGGTTACGAGCAGCAGCGCGCTTATGGCGCCAAGGACAGTGCGCACCGTCGAATGGGCCCTCTTCTCCTCCCGTTTGCCTAGGAGCGTCCATGCGCCGAGCGCAGCCCAGACGAGCAGCAAGGCGGCAAGGCCGTACCAGCGGGCGCTCCATTTGATGATCGAGACCAGCGCAAACACGGCAAGGGCGCCGAACGCACCGATGCGGAGGATGCTGCCAAGCTTCTGTTGGTTCGATTTGGTAACGAGACGGTAGGCGGCGAATGCCACTACTAATGTAACCCATCGAAAGATTGCAAAGGCGTGCCGGTAGCGGGTAGACTGGACGGGTCAGCCCAGTCAAACTACGCCTACGGAGTGCATTGTGCCCTTGCGTCATGTCAGAGAGCTGACCGCCCGAGAACGGGCGGCGCTGACCGAACTGTACAAGTCCAGCCCGGCCGTCGAGGTGGTGCATCGCAGCCATGCCATCCTGCTGTCGGCGGACGGTTGGCGGGTGTCGAAGATTGCCGAGCTGCTGCGGGTGGACCAGTCCACCGTGCATCGCTGGTTGGATCGCTTTGAAGCCGCCGGGCTGGCGGGCCTGGCCACCGAATGGAGCGCTGGCCGGCCGCCGGCCTGGGACGAGTCCTACGAATGGCTGCTGGTCGAGGCCATGCGCCACGATCCGCGCTGGTACGGGCTGGAGCAGTCGCTGTGGACCTGTGCGCTGCTGGCCGGGTACCTGGCCGGAGAAACCGGGATCAGCCTGAGTGCCGAGCGGGTGCGGGTGCTGTTGCATCAGCATGGCCTGCATCTCAAGCAGCCCATCCCCGTCGTGCATAGCCGGGACCCGCAGTACGACCCAAAAGGGTGAAGGCGGAGGCGATTCGCAACACCGACGAACCAACGGTAGCCGTGCTCGATGTCGATCAGGCGGAACTGGCCCTCAACCCGACGCGCACGCGAGTGTGGGCCCCGGTAGGCGTCCCCTGGGAAGTTGAGACGCCCGGCAACAATCGTAAGCAGGTCATGTTCGGGGCGGTCAACAGCCGCAGCGGCCAGACCCACTTCTGGTTGAGCGCACACAAGCGCAGCCTGGACTTCCAGCAGTTCGTCGATCATGAGGTCGTCCCCGCCTACCCGCAGGCGGACTTCATCTTTCTGATTGTAGATGGGGCCAGCATCTACAAGTCCAGGAGCACGCGGGCCTGGCTCAAGGAACGCCCGCAGATTGTGCTGGTGCCGCTACCCAGCTACGCACCCAAGCTCAACCTGCAGGAGCAGATCTGGCGCTGGCTGCGGGCCGACGTGACGCACGACCATTTCTTCGGCTCGCTGGACGCGGTCGTAGCCGCTGCCAAGCGTTTTTTCATCAAGGTGGCCGAGCAGCCCGAGTCCGTTCTCAGTCGCATCGGCCGGACGATCGGTCCACTGGAGCGAAACCTTGCGCGCATTACATGACTTACATTAGGGTTGGCCCCGCGCAGACGGGTTGCCAGGTCGCGGGGCGTTATGCTATGATGAAATCAGGTCCGGCAAGCCAGGGGAGCATGTAAAGAAAACCTCCCACTTGGGGCGGAACTCGCCCAGGGTGGGAGGTTTGTAGATTAACGGGAATATACCCCAGGCAGGATTCGAACCCGCGGCCTACTGATCCGAAGTCAGTCGCTCTATCCACTGAGCTACTGGGGCGCAACGATGTCAAGTATAGCATCAGGCGTCAGCTACGTAAAGATCTGCCAACAACGGTGAACGCATGAGTTGGGAAACGCTTCGCGACCATCTGCCCAAGAGCTATTCGCCGCAAGACCAGGCGATGGTGCGGCGCGCATATGAGTTCGCGGATCAGGCGCATGCGGGTCAGCGGCGCAAGTCGGGCGAGCCGTACATCATC
>JBBSAN010000863.1:0-3222 GCA_038252265.1 Chloroflexia bacterium | reverse complement strand
TCACCGCCGCCTCGCACGCCGGGCAACCGGTCAGCGCCGTCCATCCCAATCTGGCCCGGCTGTGCGACCTCACCTTCGAGGCCGATGTGCCGATGGAGTGGCTGGCCGAGTTGGACGCGGTCTTTCTGGCCCTGCCGCATGGTGAGGCGTTGAAGCGTGTGCCCGCCATCCTGGCAGCGGGCGGCACGGGCGGCCCGCACGGGCGCGGCCCGCTGGTGCTGGATCTCAGCGGCGACTTTCGGATCAAGGACGCGGCGGCGCACGAAGCCGCCTACGGCCTGCCGCACAACCCGCTCGCCCGCGACGCCGCCTACGGCCAGACCGAGTGGAACCGCCCGGCCATCCAGGAGGCACAATTGATCGCCTGCCCCGGCTGCTTCCCTACCGGGGCGCTGCTGGCGCTGACTCCGCTGGCCCGCGCCGGGCTACTGGACGGCCCGGTGGTGGTCGATTCCAAGACCGGCTCGTCGGGGTCGGGCATCAAGCCGGGGGAGGGTACCCATCACCCGGAGCGGGCGGACGACTTCCGCGCCTACGGCCTGTTCAGCCACCGCCACCAGCCCGAAATCGCGCAGGAACTCGCCAAGTGGCAGCCCGGCTTTGCCCGCCTCGTCTTCACCCCGCACTCGGCCCCGATGGTGCGCGGCATCTTCACCACGGCCTACGTCTTCCCCTCCCGCCCGATGGGCCAGGCCGACCTGGACGCGCTCTACCGCGATGCCTACGAGGACGAATTCTTCGTCCGGCTGACCAAAACCCCGCGCTCGGCGGTGGTCGCCCACTCCAACTTCTGCGACCTGTCGGCGCAGACCGACGGTGCGGGCACGATCATCGTCACCAGCGCGATTGACAATCTGGTGAAAGGCGGCGCAGGCCAGGGCGTGCAAAACCTGAACTGCGCCTTCGGCCTGCCCGAACGCACCGGGCTACTGTTCCCCGGCACCCACCCATGAGTAGGCAGTAGGCGGTAGGCAGCAGGCAGTTAAAGATGTGTACGGCCCACTGCTTACTGCCTACCGCCTACTGCCTACCGGCAAAGGAGTAGTTATGACCACGACGTTGGACAGCGCGACCGAGGTGATTACCCAGGAAGCGGCGGCGCAGTTGCAGACCTATGCCAAGCTGCCGCTGGTGGCGGTGCGCGGCAGTGGCACCTATATTTATGACGAGTCGGGCCGGGCCTACCTCGATTTCTACAGCGGGCACGCGGTCACGCTGACCGGGCACTGCCACCCCCGCGTGGTGGCGGCCATCCAGCAGCAGGCGGCGGAATTGATTTTCTATTCCAACATCGTCTATAACCCCGTCCGCAGCCGCTATGCCGAGCGCCTGATCAGCGTCGCACCGGAGGGGTTCGGGCAGGTCTTCTTCTGCAACAGCGGGGCCGAGGCGAACGAAACGGCGCTAAAGATCGCTCGCAAATGGACCGGGCGCACCCATGTGGTGGCGATGGAAGGCGCGTTCCACGGACGCACCGCCGGGGCACTGGCCGTCACCGCGAACAAGAAGTATAGCGCCGGGTTCGGTATTGAACCGCTGGCCGAGCAGGTAACGTTCGTGCCCTGGGGCGACCTGGCCGCCGTCGAAGCCGCTGTGACCGACCAGACTGCCGCGATCATCATCGAACCGATCCAGAGCATCGCCGGAGTGCGGGTGGCCGGTGCCGCCTATTATCAGGGGTTGCGGGCGCTGGCCGACCGGGTCGGGGCCTTGCTCATCTTTGACGAGATCCAGACCGGGCTGGGCCGTACCGGCACGTTGTGGGTGGGCGAGCACTGGGGCGTCGTCCCCGACCTGATCACCCTGGCGAAAGGGATCGCCAGCGGAGTGCCGATGGGCGCGACCCTGGTCAGCACCCGCCTCGCCGCCACGATCCACCTCGAAGAACACGGCTCGACCTTCGGCGGGGGGCCGCTGGCCTGCGCCGCCGCCGATGCCACCCTGGCGACCATCCTGGACGATAACCTCGTCGCCCACGCCGCCGCGATGGAAACACTGATCCGTGCCACCTACGCGGGCCTGCCCCATCTGGTCGAGATCCGGGGGCTGGGGCTGCTGCTGGGGCTGCGCTTCGACATCCCGGTGAAGGCGATCCAGACCGGGGCGCTGGCCGAGGGCCTCATCCTGGGCACATCGGGCGACCCGAACGTCTTGCGCTTGATGCCGCCGCTGGTGGTCACGCCGGAGCAAATTGCCGAGGCGCGGGCCATCCTGGGGACGGTGCTGGAGGGCCTGGACGCATGACCGACACGCTAGATCGTTCCTACCTGGGGGCCTTTCGCGGCGAACGCTTTGTGATCAAGCTGGGCGGCGAGGTCGTGCTGAACAGCGCCGGGCTGGATGCCCTGGCCGCCGACATCGCCGTGCTGGTGCGCGAAGGGATCAGCCTGACCCTGATCCACGGCGGCGGGCCACAAGCCGATGCCCTGGCCGCCCGGCTGGGTCACACTCCGCAGAAGATCAACGGGCGGCGGATCACCACCGATACCGACCTGGAAATCGCCAAGATGGCCTATGGCGGCAGCATCAATCTGGAATTGCTGGGGGCGTTGCGGCGGCACGGCGTGCGCGGCGTGGGCCTGTCGGGGGTGGATGCCAACCTGCTGACCGTCACCCGCCGCCCGCCCCGCCTGGTCCGCGATGCCAACGACGGCAGCGAGGCGCTGGTGGATTTCGGCCATGTGGGCGATATTGTCGATGTGGATGCGACGGTGCTCCACCTGCTCTGTACAGCGCGGATGGTGCCGGTGGTCGCCTCGCTGGCAGCGGACAGCGACGGGGCGATCTACAATGTGAACGCCGACTCGGTGGCGGCCTCCCTCGCCGGGGCGTTCGACGCGGCCAAGCTGTTCCTGCTGACCAATGTCGGCGGCGTGCTGGCCGACCCTGCCGACCCGGCCTCGCGCTGGTCGGTCCTTAGCACCGCTGACTGCGACGACCTGATCGCCCAGGGGGTGATCCGGGGCGGCATGTTGCCCAAAGTCCAATCCTGCCTGGATGCCCTGGCCGCCGGGGTGCGCCGCACCCACATCCTCAACGGCACCCTCGATCATTCGCTCCTGCTGGAAAGCTTCACCTACGAGGGGGTCGGTACGATGATCCTCAATCCCGCCGACAAAGCGGCCTACCTGGCCGGGCGCAGCGAGCCGGTGCTGCGGCGTGAAACGTGAAACGTGATGCGTGAGACGAGTTGCGGGTTGCGTGTTGTGAGTTGCGAGTTGC
>JBBSAN010000862.1:0-3228 GCA_038252265.1 Chloroflexia bacterium | reverse complement strand
GGCGCCGCACCACTCCGCCCAGCCCGCCCAGCTCCGTCCCGTGATGCCGAACCGATGAGGATACCACAGCCATGACCAAGCCCACTCCCCCGTTGGTCGACAACCAGAATGACCAAGCCACCCCGCCGTCCGGCTTTGGCCGCTTCCGGCGCCGTGCGCTTGCGCTCCTGCTGCTTGCGCTCCTGTTGCTTACCCTCCTGTTGCTCGCCCTCGTACTGAGACCGGCCCCGCTGAGTCCGTCCCTGCTGAGTCCGTCCTCGCCCAGTCCCGCCCCGCTGCGCAGCGCCGAAGAGATCTTCTTCCCCGCTGACGGCATCCTCGCCGACGCCAAGGAGTGCGGGGCCAAGGGCGATGGCGTCACCGACGACACCGCCGCCCTCATCGCCACCTTTGCCAAGGGCGGGGGCAAGATGGGCATCATCTACATCCCCGCCGGCACCTACCTGGTCTCGGGCCCGCTCTTCGGCAGCGGCGCCTTCCTGCGCTGGACCTACATCCAGGGCGCCGGCAGGGACCGGACCATCATCAAGCTCAAGGACAACTGCCCCGGCTACCAGGATCCCAAGAACCCCCTGTGGCTGGTCTCGGCCCTGCCCGACACGGCGCCCTGCCCCTGCTTCTCGGGCAAGGACAAAGGCTGCAACATCGCCTTCGACATCCAGATCAACGACCTGACCCTGGACACCGGCAGCGGTAATCCTGGCGCCATCGGCATGCATTACCTCTGCAGCAACACGGGCGGGATCAAGAATCTGACCATCCGCTCCGGCGACGGCCAGGGCGTCACTGGCCTGGACATGCACCACTACGGCCAGGGACCCTGTCTAGTGAAAGGCGTGATCATCAGCGGCTTCGACTGCGGGCTGTGGACCAAGCGCGAACGCTACCAGAACACCTTCGAGGACATCCGCCTGGAGAACCAGCGGGTGGTCGGCCTGCGCAACGAAGGCCTGCCCATCACCATCCGCAAGCTGGTCAGCAAGAATAAGGTGCAGGCCATCAGCAATGGGAATTCCGGCGAGTGGATCGGGCAGCTCGTGCTCATCGACTCTGAGCTGGGCGGCGGCGATCCCGAGCAGGTTGCGATCAGCAACGACGGCTCGCTGTTTCTGCGCAACGTCACCATATCCGGCTACAAGGCGGCGGTGGACAACAAGGGCACGCAGGTTCCCGGGCCGCTGGTGAAGGAATGGTTTTCCGACGAGTGGCAGACCCTCTTCCCCAGCGACAAGCGCTCCTTGGGCCTGGCGATCAAGGACACCCCCGAGTTCCCCTACGAACCGCTCAGCGCCTGGGAGAGCGTGCGCACGCATGAGAACAAGGTGGTGGGCGACGATTGGGGCCCGGCCATCCAGGCCGCCATCGACGCAGGAAAGACCACGGTCTACTTCCCCAAGAACTCCGGCCGCAAGGACGCCAAGGGCAAGGAGGACTGGAGTTATCCCATCCGCTCCACGGTGATCGTGCGCGGGGCGGTGCGGGTCATCCAGGGCTGCGGCGCAGAGCTCCGGGTGGACGAGAAGGCCCTCGCCGGCCAGCCCGGCTTTCGCATCGAGCAGGGCGTCCCCGACACGGTCTTCTTCGAGAAGTTCTCCTGGCCCGGGTCGCGGCGCACCACCCCCAGTATCCTCCATGCCGCCCGCACCTTGGTGATGCAGCAGTGCCGCTGGCAAGTGGTGAACAACGCCGCCGGCTGCGGCGACCTCTTCGTCGACAGCTGGGGCGGTACGGGGACCTTCAGCGTGCCCCAGAAGGTCTTCATCCGCTCCCTCAACATGGAGTCCGGAGGCAATGAGCCGAAGCTGGTGAACGCCGCCGCCGACCTGTGGATACTCGGCCTGAAGACCGAGGGCGACGCCACCAACATCCACAACCTGGCCGCGGGCAAGGTCGAGGTGCTGGGCGGGCTCATCTATCCCGCCGGCGGCAAGCCCGGCGACCGACCCGGGTTCATCAATGAGGGCGGCGCCTGCTCGCTCATCGTCTGCACCATGTGGGCCAACAAGCCCGCGGTCAGGGACACCGTGAGCGGCGTCAGCAAGGACCTGCCGGACGCGGGACGCTTGTGGAACTACGTCTATCTGCCGGGCAGTGCCAAGTGATGCTTACACAGGTTGCCGCGTCACAAATACTGAATACTTTCGTTTAAGCATCATTGAAGGAGATCGTCATGTCAGCACCCCGCGTTTTCACTCTGGTCTTGCTCGCCTGCCTGGCCGCCGCCGCCGCCGCCGAACTGGTCCTCACCCCCACCGAACTGGTGCTGGTCGACGGGCGCAAGGTCCAGGGCCAGTTGGCCTGCGAACTCGAAAACCACCTCATCATCTACTCGCCGAACCTGGGCACCCTGCAGAGCTTCCGCAAGGAGTTCGTCGCCAGCTACATCAGGGACAAGAAGATCGTCAAGCTCTCGGCGCCGCGAACGCTCAGCCCCGAGGAGCTGCAGGTGGGCCTGGACTGGAAAGGCTGGCCCGACGCGCCGCCCGCCAGCGGCCCCAAGCCGGCCTACACCACCCAGAAATGGGCTCCGCCCAAGCGTCTGCTGGTGTGGCGCAAGCCCGGCGTCGGGTCGCTTTCCGGTAAGGAGGCGATCAAAAGGGATGGGCCCAAGGAGTCGAGCGAGGTGAAATGGGTGGGCAGCTTCTGGAAGGATGCCGACAGTTGGCTGGTGCTGGGCGAGCCCTTGGTCGAAGGCAGTAAAGGTTGGGGTGCCGAAACCGATATCATCCTGCCCGGCGTTGATCTCGCCCACGCCTATATGGCCGAGGCCGCGGGCGATGTCGACATCGCGTTCCGCCACGCGGTGGCAGAGAACCATACCTTCCTCCGCGCCAGCGCCATGAATATCTCGGGCAATGTATGGTGGCATGAGCGCGGACGTTGGTGGACGCCCAATGTGCGGATGTGGAACATCATAGGCGCGCAACACACCTTTATCCGCAACGACCGGCCGGCTGAGGTGACGGTGCGCGACCAGGACCTGGTGCCCGCCGTTCCCGGCGCCACCTGGGATGAGCGCGGCCGCCGCCTGGCGCAATACGTCTTCGTCAAGAAGGAGACGGGCGCCTCAGTGGAGTTCATCGGCCAATTCGGCGCCGGCGACAAGTTCTGGATGTTCAGCGGCGCCACCATCCTGGGGCCCGACAGCTCGGTGGGATCTGG
Source organism: Chloroflexia bacterium (assembly GCA_038252265.1). Classification (GTDB taxonomy): domain Bacteria; phylum Chloroflexota; class Chloroflexia; order QHBQ01; family JAICKM01; genus JBBSAN01. The sequence continues at coordinate 66 of JBBSAN010000862.1, read as the reverse complement.
GGTCCAGAACTCCGACCACATCTATAAGGACGCTTCCCTGCACCTGATGGACGGGGCCATTCTGGG
>JBBSAN010000861.1:0-3233 GCA_038252265.1 Chloroflexia bacterium | reverse complement strand
GGTGGGGGGCGGGGGGGGGCAGCACTTCGGCTTCCTGGTGCCCTGCCGGGGAGGCATCGTCTCCAAAAGTCATGGTGCTAGTATAGCACACCCGGCAGCGGGCTACATAATGCTGGTTTCGTTAGCTGCGCCCTCATCGGTGGGGCCAGGAGTCAGTTCCCCGCTGGGCAACTGATCCACGATGTGCCGCAACTGCCGGTGATAGGCGATGAACGCTGCCCGCCCGGTGGGGGTCAGGCGGCAGAGTGTTTGTGGAATTTTGCCGCGAAAGCGCTTTTCGATAGCGACGTAGCCGCCTTGCTCCAGCCGCGTCAGGTGGGTGGACAGGTTGCCTTTGGTCAGCCCGGTCTCACGCAGGAGGTAGAGAAAATCGGCCCCCTCGACGGCAGAGAGGATGGCAACGATGAGCAACCGCGCCGGCTCATGGATCAGGCGATCCACATCGAGCAGCTCTGGCCGTGGGGGTGTCATGCCGGCTCTTCCCTCGGTAGGGGGTTGGCTCGCATGTAGACGCGATAGGTCAGCAGCCCCGATATGAGCAGTGCCCCACCCAGCAGGAGCAGTTCGATCCCCGTGTCGCGGTAGAACGGGTCTACATGTACTGCCGCGAGCGGGCCACCATACGCCGTACTAATCAGCAGCGCGCTGCCGACCAGGGCACTGAACCCGGCCAGCGCATAGAAGCGGACGATTTGGTAACGAATAGCCCCATAGACGAAAGCGACAGCACTGCCGATCCCCACCGCGCCCGGTAGCCAGCGGCCCAGCGCGAGCACTGCTTGAACAAATGCGTTGAAATGCGAGAGGTAATCCACGTATTGCTCATGAGGCCGAGGGTTGAAAGTCACCCAGAACTGCCAAAGGGCTATTGCTATGAAGAGGCTTATGTAGGCACAGAAGGAAATCATGGTCAGGAGGCCAATGAGCGTAAAGATGCGCCAGAGGGGGAGCAGCGGGGAGGGCGGGGCGGCATAGCCGGTACGCAAGTACGTCGTGCGTTCGCGGACACTCCTGATGACCTCTCGGCTCGCGGCGGCTGTCGCCGGAATGAGCACCACCATAAGCCAGACGAAGTTAAACCCCAGGCTAGCGTTCGCACCAAGCAGGGCGCGAACCAGCAACAGCGCCCCGGTGACCAGGACGTTTATGCCGACCCATGTTTCCCCCAGCCCATCCACAAACCAGTAGCGGCGGGTGCGTTGAATTGCGGCTTCCACAGTGGTCTGACTCCTCACCATTGTCTTCCTCCTTCAGGAGACTAGTTTGTAGTACAAACATGTTTTCTATCGATATAATAGCACCATTTCTCCGGCTTGTCAAGACCTTTTGCGGGATAATTTAGCCACCAGCGGGCACCTTCCATCCGCCTGTCCGCCCAACGGCCCGCCCCATTTTCCGCCTCCAGACCGATGCCCACCCCCGCCGCCCCGGTGTACCATGAGGGGTCGGTAACGAGTGCTGAGTACTGAGTGCTGAGTGCTGAGTGCTGAGTGCTGAGTGAGTAGATGAAGTGTCACGCATCACGCATCACGCATCATGAGCCCCGAAAGGAAACACCCATGCAATACGGGTTTGTCATACCGAACAACGATGTGTACACCGCGCCGGACCTGGCGGCGGAGGCCGAGGCGGCGGGGTGGGATGGGGTGTTTATCCCCGACTGTATCACGATTGATGCGCCGGGCTATCCGCCGACGCCCTGGTATGACCCGTGGGTGGTGCTGGCGGCGATGGCGACGCGGACAGAGCGGGTGAAACTGGGGCCGATGCTGACCGCGCTGCCGCGTCGCCGCCCCTGGAAGCTGGCGCAGGAGGCGCTGACGCTCGATCACCTGTCGGGCGGGCGGGTGATCCTGGCGGTGGGGATGGGCGCGGCGCAGGACGACGCGGGGTTCTACCGGGTAGGCGAGCCGATGGACCTGAAGACGCGGGCGGCCTTGCTCGATGAAGGGCTGGCGATCATCGCCGGGTTGTGGACGGGCGAGCGGTTCAGCTTCGACGGCGCGCATTATCATGTGGACAACATGCAACTCTTGCCCCGTCCGGTGCAGCAGCCGCGCCCGCCGATCTGGGTGGTGGGCGGCTGGCCGCGCCCGCAATCCATGCGCCGGGTCGCGCAATACGACGGCCTGATCCCGAACAAGATCAACGCCGACGGCACCCGTGGCGAGGTCACACCGGACGATATCCGCGCTATGCGAAGCTGGGTGGCCGAACACCGCCCCACCACCGCACCCCCGTTCGACATCATCCGTGAGGGTCGCACGCCCGGCGACGATCCGGCGGCGGCGGCCATCGTCGGCCCGTTTGCCGAGGCGGGCATCACCTGGTGGCTGGACGCGATGTGGGAAGCCCCCAATGGGCTGGAGGACGTGCGCGCCCGCCTCCGCCAGGGACCGCCGCGCGGCGTGTGGACAGTAGGCGGTAGGCAGTAGGCGGTAGGCAGTGGGCAGTGGGCAGTAGGCAGTAGGCAGTGGGCAGTGAGCGGTAAACAACGGTTCACCAACCCCCAACCCCCAACCCCCAACCCCCAACCCCTACGTCCCCGGTTGCGTTCCATCGGCCTCGGTGCCTGATACGTAGAGGCGGCAATGTTGCCGCCTCTATTTGTTGCGTGCGGACAGGTATATAGCTCGTAACGTTGTTGAACTCGGTCGCTCCCCTTTTAATCCTTCACTGAATGTGGTGAGCGAACTTAGTAATTGCTCTGCTTTGCCAGATGCGTTTTGTAATGAAAGAGTTGCAGCGCTGAGTTGGGTGTAAATAACATCTTCGGTTAGTAGTTTGCCCACTGTTCCATTTCCTTGAGATAAATTTGCACTGATTACTTTAAAATCGTTGGTGATGGCCAATACATTTTTATTGTTTTCCTGCAATGTATTAATCATATCATCTGAAGTAAATGTCTTCTCAACGCGAAGTGTATCACCTTCAACAATAGCAGATGAGCGCATAGTTCCGCCATAGATAACTAATATTTTGTTTCCAATTAGTCCATCCGTTATTATTTTCACATAGGCATCTTTGCGAATGTTTATCAAGGCTTTATCTTCCACTTTGAAAATTACTCGCACTTTATTAATACCCGAAAATTCAATATCACTTACGACTCCTACCTTTACTCCAGAAAACCAAATATTATTACCTATTTGCAGTCCGCTCACATCATCAAAGACAGCAATCACATCCACTTTTCTTTTGAACGTTTCATGCAGATTGCCAATTGTAAGAAT
>JBBSAN010000860.1:0-3243 GCA_038252265.1 Chloroflexia bacterium | reverse complement strand
GGCCAGCGGGAAGTCGGAGGTCGAAAACGCCTCGCGGATGATCTGTTCGCCGGTGCGCGAACGGCGGGCCGCTTCGATGACGCGGATGACCTTGACGATGGCCGCTTCGACGACGCGCTGATTGCGCGGCACCCGGCCCTCGGCATAGCTCACCAGGGCATCCAGGCCCCCGTCGCCGGCGACTTCGTCCCGGAACAGGCCCAGGCCCCCCAGGAAATCGTGTGCAGACATGAGAAGTGCTCCTTCATCGCGCGGCCGGATCGCCGCGCCGCAGGGGGCGATCCCTCGCCCGGTCGAATGCGTGCGGGGCCGCTTTTATGCGCCGGGCACCAGCATCACGTCAATGGTCGTCGTGCTGCCACTGCCGACCGCACCCAGGGCCACGCCGAAGTAGACGCCGGTAGCTTTCGCACTCAGGTGGGGCGTGTCGGCCATCGTGTTGTAGATCTTGTCGCCGATGGCGATGGCGTGGTTGCCACCGCCGTCGATGCCTTTCACCGAGAAGCTGTAGATCGGCATGTTGGGCAGGCGCACGACCGCATTACCGGCGGCGTCGCGGGTGGTTTCGGCCACGCCGATCAGGGCCGTGCCAATAGCGACCGGGTCGCCGCTCACCACGCCCGCGGCGACGGCCAGCTTGCGGGCGATGCCGGGGGCTTTTTCATTCGTTGCCATGTCGTTGCTCCTTGTTGCAGGGGCCAGGGTGGCCCATCAAGTTCGTTCGGTCAACATCCGGAGACTTCGCGGCGGACGGCTTAGCGCCCGCGCACCGCCCGGTCGAGCGCGGCACCACTCAGGCCCTGGCGGGCGAGGGCTTCGCGCAGGTCAGTGGTCGCCTGCTCGTCGGGGTTCTCGACGCCACTGTCGCCCGAGCGGCTGCCCAGGCCCTGCACGCCGGTGCCCTGGCCCAGGATGGCCGCCGCGCGGGTGATCTCGGCCTGCACCGCCTCGTGCACGGCGACCAGCGTATGCGGCCCCTTCTGCGTGATCAGGCGGGACCGGGCCGCTTCCTTGGCCGCTTCCGGGGCGGGCACCTGGGCCAGCATCCCGTCGAGGCCGGTGGCATTGACGATCTGCGTCACCAGGTCGGTGAGTTGCGCGATCGCCGTCTCGACCTTGGTCAGCCGCGCGTCCAGCGCCGCGTCGCCGGGATCTTCGGCGGCCGCATCGGGGGCTTGCTCTTTCTTCGTCTGCTCTTCGGGATCCATGGTCATCTCCTGTAGAGGTAGCGCCGCGCCAGCGCGATCGCCGGGGGCATGGGCTTCTAACAACTCGGCGCGGCCACCCGCGCCCGGCTCGGTGACCCAGTCCACGCTGCGGAACGGGTCGTCCGGGTCAATGCCTTCCACGAGGAAGGTCTCGACGCCCTCCATCACCGCCTTCTGCCCCAGGCCCACGGCGTTGATGCTGGCCCCGAGCTGGCCCAGCAGCCCGGTGGCACTCAACCGCTGGGCCTTGGCCAGGAAGGCCGGGTCGGTGATGGTGGTTTTCCCTTTCCCCGCCCCGTCGTTCGGATCGACCCAGGTCTCGGAAATGGACGAGACCCACGCCCCCAGGTCGCGCTCGGGGCGCTCGCGCAGGTCCGTGGGGGTGGGATGGTTGAGGTATTGCTTGCAGCCCCGCATGGCGGCGACAATCGCGGCCACCGCTTCCGTAGTGTAGTAGCGGGTCTTCGAGGTGTTGAAGCCGGGGCGGATAATGGTGAAGGTCAGCACCCCCTGGGCGGCATCGAAGCTGGCCGGGGTCAGCCCTTCGCGTACGCTGGTGAGCGCTTCGTAGAGGAACTGCCGCTCCTGGGGGGTCGCGCTTTCGGTGGTGGCGGGCGGCGTGGGGGTCTCCGGCGGGACACACACCGCGCCCAGCCGGACCATCGCATCATGCGCGGCCTGGAGATCGGTGCAGTCCTGGGCGCTGTGCCGCGCCCCGGCCTCGGTGGCGGGGGCCGCGCTCTCGGTGATGCGCTGGCGCTGGCCGGCCACGGCCAGCGGCGGTCGCCGCCCCCAATGCCCTGGCACGTCCGGGCCATAGGCGACATGCGGGTTAAAGAACAGCCCGCCGGGATTCAGCACGGCCAGGCCGACCGCGCTGTGGGGGTTGGTCGCGTCCGCCACCTCGGTGATCACCGCCGCACGGGGCACCGCCGCGGGATACTCCCCGCCCGGCGTGCCGTAGGCGTAGTAGTAGACAGCGTCGCCCACCTGGGGCAACGGCAGCCCCGAACTCGGTACGGTCATAGCGGGGGGTCTCCTTGCGGGGCATGGGATAGCGCGGTCAGCGTGGGGTGGGGCGGCAGGGGCGTGGGAGCGGCGCGCTGCAGCCCGGCCAGCTCCGTGAGGCTTTGCAGGGCCGCGTCCACATCCTCCACCCCGATCGTGGTCAGGATCTCTTTCCAGATGGGCGGCGAGTTGAAGACCGGGAGATTCGTCGCCAGCAGCGTCAGCGCTTGCAACACCTTGGGCTGGTCGCGGTTGAGCAGCGGCGGGGTGAGCACCTCCAGCCCGGCGGTCCGCTGCCCGGCGCGGTCCAGCACATGGGCGTAGATGGCGTGGAGTAGCGTCTTGAGCACGAGCTGGTAGGCCCCCAGCGCCAATTCCTGCGGGCGCTCCATCGCGGTCGCGGTCGCCAGGTTGCCGTTGGTCGCGTCGCCGAAGTAATGCTCCGACATCCCGACCGCCATGACGGCGTGCAATTTCAGCAGCCGGGCATCTTCCCGCGCATTGCCCGCCCCGGTGTCGAACTTGAACTGCTCGATCTCGATGCCGTCGTTGCTGACGTGGGTCGCGCCGGGGATGGGACCGCGCAGGTTGTAGCCGGGGTTGGCCGCCCCGCCGGGGGCGGCGCTGTTGGTGCGCTGGGCCTGGGCCAGGGCGTTCACCCCGGCGGGGCCGCTCTTGACCTTCTTCTTGAAGGCGAACTGGGCGCTGGCGCGGGTGATCGTGGCCCGGTCTTCCATGAAGAGCCGGGTGGCCTTGGTCCAATCGAGCATCGCCGTAAGCAGCGGGTAGCCCCGGCTGCCGATGGTGTTGATGCGGCTATGAATGACGACCACATCACGCTGGCGGTGGGCGCGGATGTCGCTGACCAGGCCGGGGTTCGTGCGCTGGAGGATACCCAGCGCTGCGTCCTCATCCAGGCCCGCCCAGGTGGCGCTCAGGTTGGCGTAGTAGCGCTGGAGGGCGGGGTCGCCGGGGCCGCGCGGGGTGGTGCGGCGGAAGTACCAGATGTCGGCGTAATCGTCGGGGT
>JBBSAN010000859.1:0-3244 GCA_038252265.1 Chloroflexia bacterium | reverse complement strand
GACCTGACACCGGAGCAGCAGCGCCTTGCCCGCCGCATCTTTCTCAGCCTGGTGCAGCCGGGAGAGGGGCGACCTGACACCCGCCGCCAGCAACCGGAAAGCGCACTAAAGGCCAAGACCGATGACCCTCACCAATTCGCGGCGACCCTGAACGCCCTGACCAACAGCCGCCTGCTAACGATGAGCGGCGGGGAAGGAGGAGGGCCACGCCGGGTAGACTTGGCCCACGAGGCGCTGATTGCGGGCTGGCCGCGCCTAGCGGGGTGGCTGATCGACCAACGCGAGGCGTTGCTGGTCAAGCGCCGCCTGGAGAGACAGACGGCGGAGTAGCTGCGCGGGGGCCGGGGCGAGTACGGTCTGCTGAACGAGGTGGAGTTGCGGGAGGCTGAGACCTGGTTGACGAGTCCTGCGGCTGCCGTGCTAAGTTACACCGCCGAGATGCAGGCGCTCGTGGAGGCCAGCCGGCAAGCCGTGGACGCTGGTCAGCAGGAACGGGAGGCGACACTTCAGCGGGAGAAGGACCTACGGCAACAGGCCGAAGATGCAGCAAAGCGGGCGGAACACCAGGCGCAGGTGGCGCGGGTGCAGGCGCTGGCGGCATACGCGGTGGGCCAGATCAACAGTAACCGAGAACGCGCCGCCCTGCTGGCGGCAGAGGCGGTCAAGAACGCCCGCCCACTGGGGGGAGCACCAATGGCTCTGGCCGAAGATACCTTGCACAGGGTCTTGACTGGCTGGCTGCTATGGCGGACATGGCGTAATCCCACCAGTAGTGTGACCAGCGCGGCGTTCAGCCCGGACGGGCGCTGGGTCGTCACCGCCAGCCTTGACCGGACGGCGCGGCGCTATACAGTAGATTTGAATGAGTTGCTAGAGATCGTGAGTGATTGCGTGAATCGCGGCTTCACTTCAGAGGCGCGGGTCCGCTACCTGGGGGAGTCCTACTGGCAGGCAAAAGGCGAGGAGCACCTTACCGCTGGTGAGATTGAAGCGGCAGTCGAAGCGTTCGCAGAGGCGAAACGCCGAGATCCGCAACTGCTTATTCCTGCCGTAACCGTTCAGGCACGACATAGCGGATCATGAATGCGTTCAAGCACAACATCTAGTGGTAGGCGCATCCGGAAAAGCCCCCAAATGTCGCACAACCAAGAGCTTTAGCGGTGCCATGTCCTATATTTAGGGCTAGCCAGCGCGCAGATCGCTAGGTCTAGTATCTTTACCCCCCTGAACGGTTACTTCCTGCCGAGACCTGGAACGCACTCTGCCAGGCGGGCAGCCTGCATGACCAGGCAGCTACTGTGCAGGAGGCCTGCGAACGAGCGGTCACGCTGGCCCCGGAGGACGGCATGAGCCGCGACAGCCGGGGCCTCAACCGAGCGCTACAGGGCGACTACCCCGGTACCATCGCGGATTTCCAGTTCTACATCACATGGGCCAGAGATCACGCCGTTGATCACCCCGAGGCTGTGGACGCCATCCCCAGCCGCGAAGCCTGGATTGAGGCGTTGCATGCGGGCCGTAATCCGTTCACTCCCGATGTGCTTGCCGCGCTCCGCGACGGGAATGTTGTCTCACCAGAAGCATCCGCCACCGCCGAAGCTGCCGATCCGGTTGAGTAGGGAACTGCTCTTCCGCTCAGTGCGCGGCGTGCCGCAGGGGAATATTAATCCAACTGTGTCCCCTCTTGGATGGATCACATAAGCCCAATTATGTGATCCATAAGGAAGCAGGTAGCGAACACATCCTCGCTGCGCTGGATCAGCGAACCGCCATCCTCGAAAAGAGAGGATTGCCAGGATATAGGACGATCAACCTGCGGATACCCGTGGCCGCCGTCTGATCTCTGGTCGCCGGGGATCGTGGCTACTCGCCGCCTTCGTGGAACTGGGCGGTCCGCCGCCCCGGTGCCAACACCAACCGCGGCCAGCTATCGAAGATCGCCGCCAGCACCTTCTTTCCTGGCTGCTCCACCCCGGCGGCACGGTAATCGCGCCTGGACTCCACCGGGGGCCGGTTCGGGTGAACCGGCCCCCGGTTGCCATCGGTTATTCTACCATCCTCTCTCCCCCTCCTTCCGACGGGCTCCTGATCCACCGTTACCAGGATATACTCAAGAAGCCGCTCCTGCGCTGCGGCACCCCTATCATCCATCCAGGAGCCGCTCATGGACCAGACAGCCGTCTACCTTATCCGCGTTCTCGGTCTGCTAACCGAAACCGATGCCAGTTGGTTCGAGGATCTGACGCTGTCCCACCCCTCCCCCTGCGAGACGATCCTGCGGACCCCCGCCATTGACCAGGCCGCGCTGCATGGCATCCTGGCAACCCTCCGCGATCTGGCGATCCCATTGATCGCTGTGCACCCGCTTGACCCGCCCCCTGATCAGTAGAAAGAAGCCCGTCTGTGACCACTGAACAACCCCTCCCGTTGGCCCGGCACTCCCGCGCCGCCCATACTGGCGCAGCACCCCGACACCAAATTGCCGCCTGGTGGCTCCGCCGGAGTGCGGCGGGACGCCGTTATCGCGCCGGGCAGACCACCCTGTCCCGTGCCTTAGCCACCCTGCTGGGGCCGACTCACACCGGGGGGCTGCGCTCGGCACCGGATGCCCTGCTTGGTGAACGCATTCGGGTGCTGGCCCAGGCGCAGGGGCTGCTGACCTTGCTGCTGCTGGGGGTGAACCTGTTGATGTCGAACGCTACCGAGCGCGGGGAGACGACCGGCCTCGCCATTCCTGCGGTGCTTGCCACGGTGGCGCTCTACCGGCTCAGCCGCACCCGCTACGGGGAAGTGGCGGTGTACGCCAACCTGCTCGGCGTCGCCCTGGTGCTCGCCGTGGGCGATCCCTTGAGCGGGAGCCTCAGCGGGACGACCTGGGTGCTCTTTCAGATCTGGCCCCCGCTCGCCGCGCTGACCCTGCGCCGCCCGCGCGCGGTCGTGCTGGGCGCGCTCATCCCCCTGCTGTTGCTGATCGTATCGGCCCTGCTGCAGATCACCCAGGTGGTGCCGGTTGTGCTGCTCATGTCGCCCGAACTGTTGCTGCGCCACCTGAGCTATCAGGTGCTGCTGCTGCTCGTCCTGGCCGGGGCGCTGCACTGGATGAGCAAAAGCGAGCAACGGGCCTGGCGCACCGCAGTACAGATGCAGTGGCACTTGCACCGCGAACTGGGCCGGGCGCAGGCCCTGGCCGCCGAGAAAGCACAGTTGAACGCCACTCTGGAGCAGCGGGTGGCCGAGCGCAGCG
>JBBSAN010000858.1:0-3251 GCA_038252265.1 Chloroflexia bacterium | reverse complement strand
TGCCCAATAGACCGAGTCTTCCCCGCCGATCGTGCTGACCCCCAGCAGGTTCGACGCCATTGGCGGCCAGAGCGTGATCCACATCCGTTGCAGGTCGGCCAGATCGCGGGGGATGTGGTCCCACAGCAGCGCGCCTTGCTCGGCCCCACGCCCGAAGTACAGGCTCGGATTGTGGGTGAAGGTGGAAAAGAGCGGCCCGAACCCGGCCAGCCAGCCCAACGCTAGCAACCCAAAGTGCCCCAGCAACCGCCACCCCTGCCGCCAATGGACCACCAGCAGGTAGGCCGCGAAGGCCAGCAGCACGAAGCTCAGCAGGCGCGTGCCGTAGTAGAAATACTCGCTGAGGCCCGCCGCTAACCCCGCCAGCACCCAGTCTACCGGGCGGCGCAAGCGCAGCCCGCGCAGGAGGAAGAAGAAGCACACTGCCCAGAAAAACGGCGTGACAATATTATTGAGCGTGACCCGGCTATAATGGACATCAACCGCGCTCACCGCCAGCACCGCCGTGCCGCCCAGCGCCGCCGCCCGGCCCCAGGCCCCGCGCACCAGCCCGTAGAACGGCACGACCGTCGCCGCGCCGAACAACGCCGCCGGGAGCCGCAACGCTTCCAGCGTGATCCCGCCCAGCTTCAGCGAGGCGGCCACGGGCACAAACCACAGCGCGGGCAGGTTGATCCCCTCCCACAGCGTCCCGAACACCGGAGCGGCCTGCCCCTGAAAGTAGCCGAGCATCGCGTTGCGCCCGGTCAGTATCTCGTCAGGATGGATCGCATAGGGGAAATCGCGCAGGTCCCACACCCGCACCACCAGCGCCAGCACAATCAACCCGGCGAACAGGCCGACTTCCCAGCGCGTCCACGCGGGCGGGGTGTCCGGCGCGGCGTCACTCGTTCGGGCAGTAGAGGCCGCCCCAGGCAGCGGGATAGCGGGGAGCGTGCGCCCCGGCCAGGCCACCGTCGCGCCCACCAGCGCCACCATGCTCGCCAACCACAACCACCCGGCCAGCCCGAACGTCTCGCCGGGCCGCGCAATATATTGCGAATTCGCCGCCAGCACCAGCAGCCCCGCCAGGACGATGCCGACCCCACGGAGAAGCCGCGTCATGTCCCATTGCACCAGCGCCGTGCCTGCCGCCGTCAGGGCCAGCCCCCGCAACGGGCGCTCCTGCCGCCAGGCGATCACCCCCAGCACCCCCGCCAGCAGCAACACCCCCATGCCCCAGGTCCGCCCCGGCTCGGACCCCAGCAGGCCCAGCCCGCCCAGCGCCACCCCCCAGGCCACCACGCCCAGCCACACCCCCCGTGCCTCCCACAGCCGGAATGCGGAATGCGGAATGCGGAGCGTGGAAATCGTGCGGATCGATTGGGATTTCGTTACATCAGCCATAAAAGATCAGGTGTGTTGGAAGTGAATAGCCCCGGAGGGGCGAAAACCAGGTGTACTCGTGCCAGATCGCAGCCCCGGAGGGGCGACAGACGATAGCCCACGGTAGGACCGTGGGTGAGGCGCACCCCACCCGTAGCCCCGGAGGGGCGACAGAAAAGATCGGTCACGCGATCTATCGCCCCTCCGGGGCTTAAATCTTATAAGCCGCCACGCCCACGGCTCACGCCGTGGGCTAGCGTCTGCCGCCCCTCCGGAGCTGGGATAGGGTGCCAAACGTCTAAAATCTCGGTGATTGGAACCCAGGCTTATTATACCGAATCCCCCGCCCCGCTCCAAAACAGGCGCGACCCTATTACCGCCCGGTCGCCGCCACCTGGGCGGGGGTCAACACATAGGTCGTGAAAAACACCGTCCCATCGTCGGCCTGCACCGTGCCCACGGTCCCGCCGGGATAAAGCGCCTGCACCTGTGCCTGATACTGCGCGTTATCACGGAAAAAGACGAAGGCCAGCCCCAGGCCCGGCGCAGGCGGGAGGGGTAAATCGTGCGCCGGGTCCAGCAGCGCCGCCCCGGTCTGCCCGTGGATCAGGTAGCCGTTCGTCTCCGCCTCATACGGCTGCCACGTCTTGCCCACCGTATACACCCGGTAGGTCGGGCCGAGCGCCGCCTCCCAGCGGCTCTGCGCCGTGCGGGTCAGGAACGACGGATGCGCCAGGGCATACTGCTGGTAATAAAACTGGAGGTTCGATCCCCCCACCGCCAGGAGCAAGATCCCCGCCAGCACCGGCCCCAGGGATCGCCAGCGCCGGGGCACCGCCATCCAACTGCCCACCCACGCCCCCACCGGCGCGGCCAGGGTCGCATAGATCACCGGAAAGGCGGGCGTCCAGTGCGCCAGGAAAGGCGGCCCCGCCCCGGTGCCCCGCGTCAGCGTGCCGCCGACGATCAACACCCCGGCCCCCGCCACCAGCAGCAAAAACGCCGCTGGGTGCCGCCACTGCCAGACCAGCAGCGCCACCCCCAACACCAGCAGCGCCGCCTCGCCCGCCAGCAGCAACGGCGACCAGTACACCCCGTCAATCGAGGGGATCGTGTTCACCGCCAGCAGGTTTTTGACGAACAGCGGCCAGAGCGTGCCCCACATCACCTGCCAGTCGCCCGCGTCACGGGGGATATGGTCCCACAGCAACATGCTGGTGCCCCGGCCAAAATAGAGTTCGGGCCGCACGGTCACGAAATAGGCCAGCAACGGCCCGAACGCCGCCAGGTAGCCCAACGCCAGCAGCCCAAAATGCCCCAGTGTGCGCCACCCCTGCCGCCAATGCACCACCAGCAGGTAGCCCAACAAGGCGACGAGCACAAACGGCAAGAGCCGGTGCCCGTAATAGGTATACTCCCCCAGCCCCCCGGCCAGTCCGGCCAGGACCCAGTCCAGCGGTCGCCGGGTCCGCAGCCCGCGCAAGAGGAAGAAGAAGCACACTGCCCAGAAAAACGGCGTGGCGATATTGTTCAACGTCACCCGGCTATAATGAATGCTCCCCGCGCTGACCGCATAAATCGCCGTCCCCGCCACCGCCGCCGCCCGGCCCCATCCGCCCCGGATCAATCCGTACAGCGGCAGCGCCGTCGCCGCCCCGATCAAGGCTCCCGGCAACCGCAGCGCCGCCAGCGTGATCCCGCCCAGCTTCAGCGACAGCGCCACCCCCAGGAACCAGGGCGCGGGCAAATCCGCATTCTCCCACAGCGTCCCGAAGAACGGGGCCGCGTGCCCGCTCAAATACCCATCAATCGCCGTCCGCCCGATCAGGATCTCGTCGGGATGGATCGCCCACGGCCAGCCCTGCAAATCCCACACCCGCAGCACC
>JBBSAN010000857.1:0-3253 GCA_038252265.1 Chloroflexia bacterium | reverse complement strand
TGGGTCGGCCTTACCGAGGAGAATACCCATCGCTCATCGCTCATCGCTTATCGCTCGTTGCTCATTGCTCATTGCGCCGCACTCATGGTATAATCGCCGCAGTCGCCCGGTGAGGCGACAGGTGCCAGGAGAGGCTGTTCCGTGGACTCCACGTTGATCACAGACGAAGAGTTGCTAGGGCAGATGGCGGCACGCCAGCCAGAGGCGCTGGCCGGGCTGTACGAGCGCTACAAGCGGTTGATCTACTCGTTCGTGCTCCACATGCTCAAGGACGAAGCCACCGCCGAAGAGATCACCCAGGACGTGTTCCTGCGGGCGTGGGACGCGGCGGGCAAGTTCCAGGGGGGCCGGGGCAAGGTCAGTAGCTGGCTGCTCGCCATCGCCCACAACCGCGCCATTGATGAACTCCGCAGCCGCCGGGCGCGCGGGGCCCAGGTCACCTCGTCGTACGACCTGGCGACCCCCGGCGAGCAGGAGCAGGCCATCCAGGCGGCGGGCAGCGCGGCAGACGACCCGGAGCAGGTCACGCTCGACGCCATGCAGCGCCAGCGGGTGCTGGCCGCCCTGACCCGCCTGCCGCCCGACCAGCAGCGGGTGATCAGCCTGGCCTACTACGGCGGCTACACCCACCGCGAAATCGCGGACCGGCTGCACGAACCCCTGGGCACCGTCAAGACCCGCCTGCGCCTGGGCCTGCAAAAGCTGCGGACATCATTGCGCGGCGAAGTGTTGACCGACGAGGAACTGGATGGGCCGCCCCCGCCGTAGAGATCGCCTGTCATGCGTCCAAAAGCGAACGCGGTTTGTATACTATAGCAGAATGAGTAAAATCGAAGCCGCCGCCAAACACGTACAGTTAAATAGATCGGGTACGGTTTTCTTTGCGTTATCTGATCTGGATGCTGAAAAAATAGAACCATTTGGCAAAGTGCTGGAGTTAGGATGAAGTCGATGCACGCTTTTACCTGTGAAGAAATCGAGCCGCTGCTGCCTGCCGCAGCAGCCGGGGCGCTGGACGCCGACGACGAGGCTGCCGTACAAGGGCATGTCTTCAGTTGCGCGCGCTGCCTGCCCCGGCTGGCCGAATACGATGGCGTGGTCGAACAACTGGCCTATGCCGTGCCGCAAGTGACCCCCTCGGCCATGCTCTTGCCCCGCCTGATGCAGGCCGTCCAGGCACCGGCCCCAGTCGCTGCCCCCGCTCCGGTCCCTGAGCCGGTGGCGACGCCGTTCCAGCCGCGCCCCTCCCTGGTTGCCGCGCCGGCATCGCGCCGGGGGTGGCTCGCCGCGTTCCTGGGTGCCTACCGCCAACTGGCCCCTGCCGGGTTTGCCGCCGCGATGCTGCTGCTGCTGGTGCTGGGGGCCTGGAGCCTGACCCTGAACAGCCAGGTGGACCGCCAGCGCGAGATGATCGCCATGCTGCGGATGCCCAATTCCCAATCGGTGGCGATGCAGCCGATGACCACCACCGCGGCCACCGCCCAGGTCTACATGGCCCCCGGCCACGCCGAGATGGGTCTCGTCGTCCAGCACCTGATGCCCCAGCCGGGCCGGGTCTACCAGTTCTGGCTGTTGATGAAAGACGGGCGCGTCGTCCCCAGCGGCACCGTGCAGGTGGACGACCACGGGGTCGCACTCGGTATGATCCACCTCCCCACCGACCCGGCAGACTCGGTCGGGGTGATGATCACCGACGAGTCCTCCGCCCAGCCCCAGGTGCCTAGCGGCACCCACTGGCTCGAAGCCCACTACACACAGTAGCTCCGGCCTCGTTATTACAGTCCACCCCGAAGAGCGGTCCCCTCGACCGCTCTTTTTGCATCCCCATTCCCCATTCCGCACTCCCCACTCCGCACTCGTTACTGACCCTTGACCCCTCATCACCAACCTCCAGCCACCCAACCCCCAACCCCCGTTTTTGCACACAATCGGCGAAGGTGGTATAATTCCAGACGGACCGCTAAACGCTAGGCGGCTATCTTAAGCGTTTAATGTGGAGGAAAGAAAGCGATGGACACAGCCCGCGATGGAGCGGACGCGGTCTCTGGCGTGCCCGGAACCGGCGACGACATCTATGACATCACCATCATCGGAGCCGGGCCGACCGGCTTGTTTGGCGCGTTCTACGCCGGGATGCGGGAACTGCGGACCAAGATTATTGATGCGCTGGAGGAGCCGGGCGGGCAACTCGCGGCGCTCTACCCGGAGAAGATTATCTACGATGCCCCCGGCTTTCCCCAGATTATAGCGAAGGATCTGGTGACCAATCTGGTCGAGCAGGCCGCGCGCTGGAACCCGACGATGTGCCTGGGCGAACGGGTGCTGGGCCTGGCCCACCGCGACGACGGCCTCATCCGCCTGACCACCAGCAAGGGCACGCACCTGACCCGCACGGTGATGATCGCCGCCGGGGTCGGCGCGTTCGAGCCAACCCGGATCAAAGCGCCCGGCGTGGACCAGTTCGAGACCAACGGCGTCTTTTACTTCGTGAAATCGAAAGCCGCGTTCGCGGGCAAGCGCCTCTTGATCGTCGGCGGCGGCGACTCGGCGGTCGACTGGGCGCTCAACTTGCAAGACACGGCGGAGCACATCACCCTCATCCACCGCCGCCCCGACTTCCGCGCCCACGAGAGCAGCGTCAAGCAGATGATGGACTCGCCGCCCGCGAAGCTCCAGGTGCTCACCCCCTGGGAGGTGCGCCGCGTGGAGGGTGATGGCCGGATCGAGCGCGTGGTCATCTACCATAACGGCACGCAGGAAGAGCAAGAACTGCCGGTGGATGCCGTGCTGCTCAACCTGGGCTTCAAGGCCGATATCGGCCCGATCAAAGAGTGGGGCCTGGCCTTGGACAAACGCGAGATCATCGTCAACCAGCGCATGGAGACCAACCTGCCTGGCGTCTTCGCCGCGGGCGATATCGCCCACGAAGACGTGAAGATGAACCTCATCGCCACCGGCTTCGGCCAGGCCGCCCTCGCCGTCAACCTCGCCAAGCACTACATTGACCCCACCGCCAGCATCTTCCCCGGCCACTCCAGCGAGAAGATGTAGCTCTTTCACCACAGAGGACACAGAGATCACAGAGTTTTAGCCCGTCTCTGTGTCCTCTGTGTCCTCTGTGGTGCACACGGCTGTTGCAAAGTCCACCCCTGTCATCCTGAGCGCAGTGGAGGATCTTGTTGGGGCCGCGCGATCGTCAGGGAAGATCGCGATCGTCGCTTCGGCGCCACGGACCGCCGAGAAGATCCTTCGC
>JBBSAN010000856.1:0-3257 GCA_038252265.1 Chloroflexia bacterium | reverse complement strand
CGCCGTGTGGCTGCCCTGGCTCTGGTGGGCGACCGGGCGGCTGGTGGCACGGCCCACCGGGGGCCGGATCGCCGCACTGGCCGGGCTGACGGCGCTGAGCTGGTTCGCCGGGGACCCTGAGATGAGCACCCATAGCACCCTGTTCACCGGCCTGTTCGCCCTGTTCGTGGCGGTCCAGGGCGAGCCGCGCTCGCGCGGGCAGATCGGGCGGGGCCTGGGGGCGTGGGCCCTGGGGGTGGGGCTGGGCCTGGGCGTGGCGGCGATCCAGTTGGTGCCGTTCCTGGAGTACGCCGGGCAGAGCATGATCCTGGCGGCGCGGGGCGCTGCCGGGCCTCGCCTTTTTGCTAATCCGCTGGCCTACGCCTGGACGCTGTTCAGCCCCGACCTGTACGGCAACCCGGCGCACAACAATAGCTGGGACCCACGCAACGTCTATGCCGAAACGAACGCCTACAGCGGATTGATCCCGCTGGCGCTGGCCCCGTTCGCCGCCTTGCTGCCCCGTGGCCCGCAGCGCCGCCTCGCCCTGTTCCTGGCCGGCCTGGGCATCATCGCCCTGGGCACGATCTACGGCTGGCCGCTGATCGATGACGCCGTGACCACCTTTCCACCGGTGCGGCTGGCAACTAGCCGGGGGTTGCTGGGCCTGTTGCCACTGGCGCTGGGGCTGCTCGGCGCGCTGGGAGTGGAGGCGTTAGCCCGCCGGTTGGGCGACCGTCGCTTGTGGGGCCTGCTGGCCGGGGTGGCAATGACCGTCCTGCTGGTCGGGCTGATCGTGCCGTGGAGCCTCGCCGGGTTGGCCTTCGGCGTTCCGGCGGCCCCTTCCCCCCCCGCCGAGATCTGGAGCGCGGGGCTGGTCCGCGCCCTCGCTCTGCTGGGGATCACCGTCATTATCCTCGCCGCAGCCCTCACGTTGGGGCGCACCTGGCCCCGGCTGGCCCGGCGCACGCTGGCCCTGCTCCCCGTCGTGCTGTTCGCAGACCTCCTGGCGGCGCGGGTGGATTATAACCCGACCGTCGCGCCCGCCAATTACTACCCGCCCACGCCCGTCACCAGCTTTTTGCAACGGCAAGCGGGGCCGGATCGCCTGCTCGGCATCGCCAACATCCTCCTGCCGAACACCAACTTGGTCTACGGCCTGCGCGATCTGCGCGGCTATGATGCCATCGAACCGCGCCTCTACCGCGATCTGGCGGTCGCCATCGACCCGGCCATCGCCCCGATCATGGGCGGGCGGGTCACGCCGTTCACCCTGGTCCATTCGCCCCTGCTCAACTTGCTGAACGTGCGCTATGTGCTTGCGCCGCCGGGCGAACCCCTGGCCTATCGCACCTTGGCCGCCCAGACAGCGCACACCGGCATCGTCGGGGAGATCGCGGGGGCGGCCCGCCCCGGCCAGCTTTTCCGCGCCACCACGAACAACCTGACCCAGATCCAGATCTTCGGCGCGACCTTCCTCGGCCACGCCCAGGGGCCGATCCGCTTCCGCCTGAAAACTGACCCCGCCGCCCCCACCGACCTGTTCACCACCACCCTGGACGCCGCCGCGCTGCCCGACAACGCATTCTGGCCGGTCGTCTTCCCACCCATCCCCGACTCTGCCGGGCGCACGTTCTATTTCGAGTTAGAGGCCCCGGACACGCCGCCCGGGCAGGGGGCCACGATCTGGTACACCGCGGCCGATGCCTACCCCGACGGCACCCGCACCGAAGCCGGGCAGCCCGTGAGCGGGGCTCTGGCCTTCCGCGCCCTCGCCCTCCCGACGGCGAATGACCCCCGGTTCGCCCGCGTGCTGGATGGCGGGGCGGCGGATGTCAGCGTGTTCGAGAACCGGAGCGCCCTCGGTCGCGCCTGGCTCACCCATGCCGTGGCCGTGGAGCCAGACCCTGATGCCCAGGTCGCCCGCCTGCTCGACCCGACCTTTGATCCCGCCCGCACGGCCCTGCTGATCGCGCCCCTGCCCGCATCCCAACCCCTTCCCCTCGTCCCCCCGCCGACCATGACCGAGGTAGTGTCGATCACCCGCTACGCCCCAGAAACAGTCGAGATCCTCAGCACAAGCGGGGGGGGGGGCCTGCTGATCCTGGCCGACCAGGCGTTCCCCGGCTGGGTCGCCACCGTAGACGGTCAACCCGCGCCGATCGTTACCGCCGACCACGCCCTGCGCGCTGTGTACGTCTCGTCCGGTCTGCATCATGTACGCTTCACCTACGAGCCGCTCTCGCTACGGGTGGGAGCCGCGCTGACCCTGGTCGCTCTGCTGGCCCTGGCCGGGATGCTGCTCTGGTCGCGCCGTAGAACGGTGATTGCCCAGGCGTCCATGCCTGGCCCCACACCCAGGGTGTCATCCTTCGCTGCGCTCAGGATCTTCGTGGCGGTCCGTGGTGCTGAGAGCACGATCCCGATCTCCGGTGACGACTTTTTGGCCCCAGCAAGATCCTTCGCTGCGCTCAGGATGACAGCGCTGGGTTGGCCCACAGCGATCGACATTGCCAGCACCAAACAGGGAAAGGTCGTCCCCATTTGCGCCACACCTATGCTATAATTGCGACCATCATCCGATCGGGGGTCACGGCGGGCGTTGGGGAGAGCCGGGGCCACCCGCACGAAAGGTTTGCCTGATGCCTGCGATGTGGCGCTATAGCTTGCTGGGCGGCGGAGCTTTAACCCTGCTGGTCGCGCTGGCCCTCTTCCTCCAATGGCCGGTCGCCACTGCGGCGTGGCCGTGGCCGGACACGCGGCTGTCCTATATCTTCCTCGCCTCGATCGGGGCGGCGATTGCCGCGCCGCTGCTGTGGGCCGGATGGGTGGGAGAAGCGGGGGCGCTGCGGGGCGGCGCACTCAACCTGGGGCTGACCAATCTTGGCATCGCCCTCACCGCCCTGGTGTTGTACCCGGCACCGCCCGGCACGGTCGTCCTGGGTGTGGTGGCGTTGGCGGCAGTGGCCCGCAGTGCGGCGATCTACTGGGCGGTGCGGGCGCGGCCCTTGCACGCCTCCCCACCGATGCCCACGCCGGTACGGATCTCCTTCGGGGTGTTCGTCGCCCTGCTGGTGCTGGTCGGCGGCGCGCTGCTGCTGGGGCAGCCGGTCTTTCCCTGGCCGCTGCCTGCGCCGTCCGCTGCGATCTACGGCTGGATCTTCCTCGGCGCGGCGCTCTATTTTCTGGACGGGCTGTTGCGCCCACGCTGGAACAATGCCAAAGGGCAGTTGCTGGGCTTCCTGGCCTACGATCTGGTGCTGATCGTGCCCTTCCTG
>JBBSAN010000855.1:0-3265 GCA_038252265.1 Chloroflexia bacterium | reverse complement strand
CGGCGGGCGGGCAGGCGGCGGGCCGGGGTGAACAGGTATTGTTCGATCTGCTCGTTGCGGTCGCGGTCGCCCCAGTTGCCGATGAAAACCACATCCTGGGTGCGCGGGAAGGCCAGCGGGCGGAAGAGGTCGGCGTCGGCGGCCTCGTGGAAGGTGTAGACGTGGAGGTGGCCGAAGTCCTCGCGGTAGATGCGGGCGATTTCGGGGCCGAAGGCCAGGATCGCGCTGTAATTCTCCAGTTCCAGCGCCCGCATTGTCTCCGGCTCGGAATAGACGCGGTAATGGGTATCGTGGAACAGGGTGACCAGATCGCGCCGTTGCCGCCCCAACCGCCCGACCAGCCGGATCAGGTCCGGCGTGTTCCATTCGTGAACCAGGGCCACGTCAGCCTCGTCCAGCACCCCTTCCAGCCAGGGGCGCAGGGTAGCGGCGTCGCCGTTCTGGTACATGGTCGGCTGCATCGTGGGGAAGGCGTGGGCGAATTCGGCCACCGCTGCCTCACCCTGCGTGGCTCGCAGGTTCGCCAGCGACCAGTTCTCGGCGTCCTCGTAGAAAGTGACCCGATGCCCTAACGTCTGCAACGAGCGGACCAGCCCGCGCAAAAAGTGGGCGTTGCCGTGGTTCCAGTCGGAGATGAGGGATTGGCCGAAAATGGCGACCCGCAGGGATTTCGTCGGGGTCGCTTTGGTGGGCTGAGGTTTGGGGGTCGCTTTGGTGGTAGGCGAGGTACGTCTGCTCATGCGCCGGTGCTGATCCTCTCGTATAGTTCGTGATACTGGGCAGCCATCGTCGCGCCGGTATAGCGCGCCGCCCGGTCCCTGGCGCGGGCGGCCCACCCGGCGACTTCGGCGGGGGCAGCGGCCCACTCTGCTAGCAGGGCGCGCAGGGCGGTGGGATCGTCGGGTGGGAAAAAGTGCGCCGCCCCATCCCACAATTCCCGGAAGGCCGGGATGTCGCTCAGCAGGAGGGCGCATCCGGCCCCGGCAGCTTCCAGCGGGGCCAGGCCGAACGGCTCATAGCGGCTGGCCCCGACAAAGACCCGGCTCGCAGCCAACCGCGCCGCCATGTCCGCCGCATCCAGCGCCCCCAGCCAGGTGATCCCGCCCGTCCCTGGCAAGTGGAGATCGGCTGCTGCGCCGTCCGGCCCCTGGGTTGGCCCGGCGACAGCCACCGTCGCCCCGGCGATCCCCGGCCCCACCGCTTCAACCAGCACCCGCAAGTTCTTGGCCGGGTCCCACAGCCGCCCCGCCGCCAGCACCAGAAGAGGCGATTCGGACCCGGCGGGCATCGGCGCGGGCACCGGCGGATCGCTGCCGTTGTAAATAACCCGGGCAGATGGAGCAGGATCTATGCCATAGTAGCTGATCAAGTTGGCGGCCATGAAGTGCGATGGGGCGACGACTGCCGCCGCGCCGCGCAGCCCCGCCGCGACCACAGTGCGGTAGTCGGCCAAAAAGGCGGCCCACGGCGGCCACACCGGCGCACCGACGGGCTGGCACCACGCCTGCCAACTCCACAGGTCGCTGTGCCCCACCACCAGCACGGGCACGCCCAGATCATACGCGCCGTAGGCGAACTGGTTGCTGTGGACCAGGGTCGCCCCTGTCCGGCCCACCTGTTCGCGCAGCCAGGCGGCGGATCGCGGGAGATCGGGGCCGCTGTCCTCTTGCCATTCCAGGCGGGAGGTGCAGACGAGCAGGGGCAGCCCGGCGGCGTGGGCCTCGCCCACCTGCGCGGTGGACGGCTCCGGCCCGACCCCGGCCAGAGTCACCGCCACGCCCCGCGCCGCCCACCCCCGCGCCAGGGTCAGGCTGTAGGTCCAGACCCCGCCCACCGCATCGGTCGTCATCAGTACGTGCATAGACGAGTGGTCAGTGGTCAGTGGTCAGTGGTCAGTGGTCAGTGGTCAGTAACGAGTGCTGAGTGCTGAGTGCTGAGTGCTGAGAACAAATCTCATCGCTCATTACTCGTCACTCAGCACTCGCCGCTCGTCGTGCTACTTCAGCACCGCGAACGCGCCGTTCTGGACCACCTGGACCACGGGCGGGTGCTGGGCGTCGCGCTTGTCGGTGAAGTTGAAGGAGCCGAGGACGGTGTTCACATCCTTGGTCGCCTTGAGCGCATCACGGATCGCCGTGCGGTCCTTCGCCAGGTCGCCGGTCAGGGTGGCGCGACTGATCGCGTCGGCCAGGATGTAGGCCCCGGCATAGGCCTGGGCGGCGAACTGGTCGGGGTTGTTGCCGGTCTTGGCCTTGTAGGCGGCGATGAACCCGGTATTCAGCGCGGCGGTGCTGGCGATGTTCCAGGCCGCGCCGACCACGAAGCCCTCGGCGGCATCCCCGGCGGCCTTGAGCACGGCGGGCGAGTTAAAGCCGTTGCCCCCAGCCAGGATCACTTCCTTCGGGATGCCCACATCGACCCGCGCTTGCTGGAGGATCAGGGCCGGGGCCTTGCCCAGCGCCGAGATGAAGACAGCCTGGGGCTTGGGGTTCAGGTTGTTGATCTTGGTCAGTTGGACCTTGAAATCGGTGTCGGTGTTGGCGAAAGTCTCTTCATCCACCACAGTGACGCCATTGGCCTGGAGCGCGGCGCGCATGGCATCGGCCCCCGACTTGGTGAAGGCGTCATCGTTGCCGTACATCAGGGCCACGCTCTTCAGGCTATACTTCGCCACGGTCTCCTTGACCGTTTCGGGCACCACCACGTCTTCGGTCAGCGAGTCGCGGAAGATGTAGTCGCCGATGTCGGTGATGCCCGCCGCCGTGTTCGACACGCCCAGCACCGGCACACTCGCCGCCTGCGCGTCGGGGTCGGAAGTCTTGGCCTCGCCGGACAGGGTCGGGCCGATGATCGCGTCTACTTTGTCCGAGTTGATCAGCTTCTGGAAGACCGATTTCGCCTGGTCGGGCTTGCCCGCCGTGTCCTCGAACACGCCGACCAGCTTGTGCCCGCCCGCGCCGCCTTTGGCGTTGATCTCGTCAAAGGCCATCTGGACGGCGGGCTGCTGGCTCTTGCCATAGATCGCGTTGTCGCCGCTGGTCACGAAAGCGACGCCCACTTTAACATCAGCCCCGCCGGTCATGGCTGCGGCGGTCGGTGTATCAGCCATCGCGGCGGTCGTCGGCGTATCGGCCACGACCGGGGCGGTGGTCGGGGTGTCCGCCGTTACGGGAGCGGTGGTGGCGGTGGGGACGGGGACCGGCGTGCTGGTGGCCGTATCGGCCCCACACGCGGCGAGCAACAGGCTGACCACCGCCAGCAGGCT
>JBBSAN010000854.1:0-3268 GCA_038252265.1 Chloroflexia bacterium | reverse complement strand
GCGAAGGATCTTCGGGGCGGTCCGTGGTGCCGAGGCCACGATCGCGATCGTCCCTGACGGTTGGGCGGCCCCACCAAGATCCTTCGCTGCGCTCAGGATGACAGCGGTGGACTTGGCAACAGCCCTGCGTTGCCCGGCGCACGGTTCAGCCCGGTTGCTCTGCTTGCAAATGCTGCTGGAGCGCACGGTAGAACACCGAGACATCGGCATTGTCCGGCAGCCCGGCTACCTGGCCGTCGCCCAGTTCCACGATCATCTACGATCCATCGCGGTGCTGGGCCACGTCCATCGTAAAGAAGCGGCTCTGCACCGTCGCGGCCACGGCCTGGAACGGCTCCAGCGGCGGCATAACTCCCCGCGTCCCACGTAGCTCCCGTTTTGCTCGCCATAGGGCCGCTCCATTCGTCTGACACATAAGCGCAGGATGCCAATCGCGCGCTCCCCGGTTGGGGGTCAAGGGACCTTCGGCCCCGCAGGGATCCCTGATCAGCCGACGATTCGCCTATGATTTTGGGACCCTGAACTCTGGGCTGGGGCAGGGACATCAGCGATGATAGAAATGGCCCGTCCAGCCGCACGGGTGGCACAAGTTCCCGTTGCCCGGCAGTTTTTGCGAAAGAGGATCTCTCTCATTGAACGCTCACTATTTTCGTCCCGTTTCTTAATCTTTGTGTCTGAAAATGGGGGACGCTCCGATCAGGCAGCGCGCCCTGGTGGCCGGTCCCGCGGTTCGGTCTGGCGGGTGCTCTGCCGCTATGTCACGCTGCCCTCTGATCGATCCTCGGGTCAGGCGACCCCATTATCCAGTGCCCGCATTCACCAATACTCTAGCCGACGACGGTCCAGTCGGCCCCGCAAAAGGGCAGAGGTAGTTTACGGCCCTTCCTCCTGCCCTGTTCCGTAATCTACACTTGAGGAAAGGGTTACCACAAACCAGCTATGTTCACCACACTCCACAGGTCCGTAGCGCGCCGCCACGCCCGCTTGCTCGTAGGTTTAGCCATCTTGTTGATCGCCAGTGCCCTCGTCTCGCCGCTGGCGCTGAGCGCGCAGGCGGTGGGCGCGCCTGTGACCCCGGTCTCGCTGCTCGACCGGGCACGCCTGAGCACCTGGGGGGCCCCCACCGGGCGAAATCCTCCGGCCAATCCGAATGGCTACCAGGAAAGCGATGTGATCTATGCCAACGGCCAGTATTACCTGTTCGCCACCAGCAGCCAGGACCCGGCCTGGGTGGATGTCTATGTGGGCCGCACCCCGGAAGAACTGGCCCAAAGCGCCCCGGCGTTCACCCATGTGGCCCCCATCCGTTATCCCACCGTGGTCAAGGACGGCGACACCTGGCATATGTGGGGGGTGAACCCGCCCCACCGCTGGACTGAACACTGGGTCAGTCACGAGGCCGACCCCGTTAACTTTGTCTATGCCGACTCGCCTTTCCTGAACGACAGTGAGATGCCGGTGGTGGACTTCGCCGTGCGCCGCCATCCCACCAACGGCTATTGGTACGGCGTCGGCTTCGAGATTGAGGACAATGCCCCACTCCTGCTGACGCGTGCACCCTCCGCCAACGGCCCCTGGGAGAAGCTCAATTATATCCCATTCAGCCTCGGCGGCGGCATTTTTGGCGACACCGGTGCTCCGCCCTGGGCCAGCGCCGCGCGCCCCGATCCTAACCTGGCCTTCACGGCTGACGGGCGGGCCTGGGTCTTCTTGACCGGTCTGCCGGCGACCCTGCAACCGCCGACGATCCTCCACCGCGCCGGGATGGTCGAAGTGGATGTAACGACCGGCAAGGCTATCGGCAACGCAGTGGTGCTCTTTAACGCTCAGACTCAGTCGGATAGACCGTTTGACCTTGCGTCCGATCTGGTGTTCGTGTCGGCTCCGGGCCTCCCCGACCGCATCTTCGGGTATACCCACAACCCCTATACTCCCCTGGCCGTGATGAACCTGCCTGCCACGGGCGCGCCGACCGACGGGCGGAGCAGCACCGATCTCGTCCATATGGACATGGCTCGCGGCATCGACGTCGCCACCGAGCTGCCCCCGGTCGTGTTCCACGACCCCTACCGTTGGAGCACCGCGGGGCTGGTCGTGCCGGCCAGGGGCGGCGGCGTAGGTGGCTACCTGGCTGGCGCCTCCCTGGCCGATCTGACCTTCCACGTGACGTTCACGCCGCTGCAAATCAATCAGGGGGCGCGCAACACCGTCGCTTTCATCGGCGGGCCGAGCGGGTGTTGCCCCTCGCCGCGCAGCAAGGACGGGATGGAGGCCAGCACCCAGTCTGCTGCGTTGAGCGTGCAGATTGACGCTACCAGCGCCGTCCCCTACGTGGCCGCCACCTTGCGCGGCAACGATGGCACCAATCTCACGCTGACCAGCCGGGTCCAGGCGGTGGTGAATCACGAGTACGCAGTGCTGGTGCGCCGGACAGGGTCGCGGGTGACCCTAGAGGTGAATGGGCACTTCCAGGCCCAGGCCACCTATGGGGCACCACTCACGAACCTGGAATCCTGGTCCCTGGCTGCCGAGGCGACTCTGACTCAGCCGGCCCACGACCCGTTTCAGGGGGTGATCCGCTCGTTCGAGGTGGAAAGCAGCCGGTAAGGAGTCACGGACAATCCGACCACCAGCATCCGAAATACGCCGTAACTGATCCGTCGTGTTCCCGCAATCCCAGAACACGCGGATGCGGATGGCTGCCGAGTCGCCCATCGATCAGTTGAACGAGATCGAGCTGGCTCCACTGGGCCTCCGCAATGGACGGTGTCGCTGGCTCGATTCCAGCCCCGCGTGATGGCCTTCCACCGGGCCGCGACCCTGTCGTCGCGGCCCGGTGGAAGGCCCGCAACCCCAATTGATTGGCACATGGTCACAAATTGGAAAGCCTCCGCTCTGCATGGTTGCCGAAAGGCAGCAACCCACTGTATGGGGTTGAAAGCCTTTCTCAAAGCGGCCTATTATAACCATGCCTGCACTAGTTGGACTCAATGACGCAGGTGTCAGCCCTGGAGGGAGTATGCGATCTCCGGTCCGGCCCTTCGTTCAGGCACCTAACCATCTGGATTCCCCCAGACCCCTACCGGGTCGGCCTTACGGGCGCGGCGGCATACGCCCGGTGGTGGGGCGTCACGGCTGATGCAAAGTCCGTTAGAGGTGCTGCGGGGCGGGCGCGGGTGCCCGGTGCAGTGCGTGATCGAACGCATAGGCCAAGCGGCGTTGCCAAGCAGCTAAGTTGGGCTGCTGGTGCCGCGCCGCCAACCCGATC
>JBBSAN010000853.1:0-3269 GCA_038252265.1 Chloroflexia bacterium | reverse complement strand
GCGGAAGGTGTAGGGGTTGAAGTTCTTGCCGGTGATGTCAGGGCTGGCGGCGGGTGAGGCGATGTAGACCACCTTGTTCTGCGCGGCCACACCGGACACAGCGAGGGCCACGCTGGAACTGGGCACGCCGACCAGGATCTTCGCGCCGTCTTTCTCAATCGCTTCGCGGGCCAGGCTGGTGCCGGTGTCCACGTTGCTGGCGGTGTCCTTGGTCACCACCTTGATCTCGTGCCCGCGCACCTTGCCGGTGCCGCCGGTCGCGTACTGGAGGCCGAGGGCGAAGCCGCGCTCCAGCATCGGGCCGTAGATCGCCAGGCCACCTGACGCATCGGTCAGCAGGCCAACGGTGATCGGCGCGCCCGCCGGGGCATACTTGCGCTTGCTCTGGTAGGTGCCAAGTTGGGTCAGGAGTACTTCAAACGGCGTGCCCGCATTCTCGGGGTGCAGTTCAAAGACAGCGCGCTCGAAATACTGGACCGTGTAGGTCTTGCCGTCGAGCAGGCTCTTTTCCTGGAACTCGTTGGTGATCGGGTAGCCCTGCTGGGCCAGCCCGCCGTGGGCGTCCCAGTAGGCGCGGAACTTGCCGCCCAGCGTCTTGCCGGTCTCTTTGAACGTGGTCGCATTGGTGGTGCTGGCCTGCTGGCCGGGGGCACCCGCCGAGCCATAGCGCCGGGCATACTCATAGTTGCCGAGCAGACTCAGCAGCACTTCATAGGGGCTGCCCGCGTTCTCCGGGTGCATCTCGAACACGGCGCGCTCGAAATACTGCACGGTGTAGGTCTTGCCGTCGGTGTCACTCTTCTCCTGCATTTCGGCAGAGATCGGGTAGCCCTGCTGGGCCAGCCCGCCATGCCCGTCCCAGTAGCTGAGGAACTTGCCCGCCACGCTCTTGCCCGTTTCGGGGAACGTGCGCGGGGTGGGGGTCTGAGCAAAACTCGGCCCGGTTGGCAGCAGGGTCACAAGCAGCGCCAGCGCGCCCAGCAGCGATAACCACCGTGTTGACTTCCTGGTCATGTGCATTCTCCTTCGTTGGTGCATGTAAACCGGTATCTAATTTTGTCATAGCATGAGCGGTTCTGTGCGATAGGCCCCCTCCCTGATGTCATGGAACAGCCCACGTGTCAATCGCTGGCGGCGAAATGGAGATGCTCCAACAGCAGCGCCCCAAACTCCTCCGGTTTTTCAACATGCGGCGAGTGGCCGCAATCGGGAATCACTTTCTCCCAATATTGGCCGCCGTTAGCCTGATATTGCTCCAGCACGGCGCGCATCTGGCTGACCATCGGCTGCGGGGGGAAGACTTCGGCCCCCGGCCAGCCCGGCACCGCGCCCAGTTGCCCCAGGAAACCGAAATCGAAGAACGAAGTGTCGGACACGATCTGATCGTCCGCGCCGCGCACCCAGAGGACCGGTGGCCCGGCGATGGTGGCGAACCCGCTCAGGTTGCAATAGTTGGGGGCCATCGCGTTGTTGATCCCGTGGGCACCGGGGGCCACGGTCGGCCAGTTCTCGGACATGGTCAGGTCGCCGGGATAGAATCCCTCGCCGGTACGGGTCGAGAGCATCGAAGTGACAAACGCCTCCTCGCGCTCCGGCGCGGCGCGGAACGGCGGCTTGAAATAGAAGGCGTTCATCGTGTTGCGCGGGCTGGTCGGGCTGTCATCGCCCCGATCCCCATCTTTGAGCCGCTGGAGAAAATCGGGGTTGACCGTGCCGCCGCCCGACCCGGCAGCGTCGGCATAGGTCAGGGTGCCCCCCGCGTCTTTGGTCGCGCCGAAGCCGTAAGGGGACAACGGACTCATCAGGGTCAGCGAGCGGACGGTGGCCGGGTGATCCAGCGTGTACTGCATCGCCACGCCCGCGCCCATCGACCAGCCGACGAGGTGGAATGGGGGGAGATCCAGCGTTTCGGCCAGCGCGTGCAGATCGTCGGCCCAATCACGCAGGCCGCGCGTGGCATCGATCGGCTCGGCGTCGGTGGCCCCGTAGCCGCGCAGATCGGGGGCCAGGGCACGGTATTCGGGCGGCAAATGCAGCATCGTCTCTTCCCAGAAAATTGCCGACGACACGTTGCCGTGGATGAACACCACCGGTTCGCCCCCATCCGGGCCGCTGCTCAGCACCCGCATGGTCAGGCGCGGGGTTTTGACCGGGGCTGATGTAATGCCCGGCAGCAAAGATTCTTCTGCCCTCGCTCCTCCTTGTTGTGTATCCTGGGTAGCCAGCGGCGCGCTGTTGGCGGGCCTTCCCTCCCCTGCTAAATGGGCCAGCAGCAGCGCCATAAACTGGTCGGGCGCTTCGACATTGGGCGAATGGCCGACGCCCGGAATGACCACCGATTGCGTGTTCAGGACGGCGGCGGCGCGTTCGGCGTTGGCCCCGCCGGTCAATACATCCTGCTCCCCGCTCAGCACCAGGACCGGCACCGGGATGGCCCGCAGCGCCTCGCCCGGCTTCCAGTCTAGCAGCGCGGACACGTTCGCCAGGGTGGCGGTGATGCGCTGCTGGTGCCCCTCGGTGACCAGCCGTTGCCAGAGGTCGCCGTCGGGCAGGGTCGGCATCTGGAACTTGAGCGCCTGAGCGAACAACGCCGGGTCATCCTTCACCGCCTGCTGGGCTGCCGGGTTGTTATAGGCTTCGGGCATCCCGTCTACCCATCCCGGCGCAAGGACGGTCAACGTCTTCAGCCGGTCGGGCGACTCCAGGGCGAATTGTAGAGCGATGGCGCTGCCGAGCGAATGGCTGACGAGGTGGAACGTGTCGAGATGAAGCGCGTCCACGAAGGCACGCAGGTCGGCGGCCAGTTCGGGCATGGTATAGCTATTGTCGGGGCCGGTGGTCTGGCCGCGCCCGCGCACATCAGGGGCCAGGCCATGATACCCCGTCGGGAGCCGCTCCAGCACCGGCTCCCATTCGGTGCTCGTCGTCCAGTTTCCGTGGACGAAGACAACCGGGGTGCCTTCTCCTTTTTCCAGGTAATAGATATCCAAATCATCTGCTGGGATATGTGGCATCATTGCCCTCCTTCGACTCGTGCCAGGAAATCGAGCACGAGTTGGCTAAAAGCCGCCGGGTCTTCCAGTGCTGCCGCGTGGCCCAGGTCCGGCATGATCACCAGTTCGGCCCCCGGCACGAGCGCGACAATTGCTTTCGATAGCGTGGGCGGGGTCAGCACATCGTCCTCGCCCACGACAACCAGGGTCGGTACCGTGATGCGGCCCAGCTTGTGGCGGACATCGTGGACCATCGCCCCCACGATCAGGTTGCGC
>JBBSAN010000852.1:0-3275 GCA_038252265.1 Chloroflexia bacterium | reverse complement strand
GCCTGCGCGGTCTCGTCCCCATCCTGTTGGAGTCGGAAGCGACGCTAGTGGAACTGGGCGTGCTCGGTCGAGCCGGTGAGGGCGGTCGTGGCGACCTCGCCCCCGGCGATCACCTGGGCCACCTGGTCAAAGTAGCCCGTGCCGACCTCGTGCTGGTGCTTCGTCGCCGTGTAGCCGGCGGCTTCGCTGGCGAACTCGGCCTGCTGTAGCTCGGCATACGCGGCCATGCCCCGTTCCCGGTAGCCCGCCGCCAGGGTGAACATGCTGTGGTTGAGGGCGTGGAACCCGGCCAGCGTGACGAACTGGAACTTGTAGCCCATCGCCCCTAGTTCGCGCTGGAAGCGGGCAATCGTCGTTGCATCCAGCTTCTTCTGCCAGTTGAACGAGGGCGAACAGTTGTAGGCCAGCAGCGTGCCGGGATGTTCGGCGTGGACGGCCTCGGCGAAACGTCGCGCTTCGGCCAGGTTCGGCTCGGCGGTCTCGCACCACAGCAGATCGGCGTAGGAGGCGTAGGCCTGGCCGCGGGCGATGGCGGCGTCCAGCCCGCAATGCACCTGGAAAAAGCCCTCCACGGTCCGATCCCCGGTCAGGAAGGGGTGATCCGCCGGGTCTATATCGCTGGTCAACAACGTCGCGGCGTTAGCGTCGGTGCGGGCGAGCACGATGGTGGGCACGCCCAGCACATCGGCAGCCAGCCGCGCCGCGATCAGGTTGCGGATGGCGTGCTCGGTGGGAATCAGCACTTTGCCGCCCATGTGCCCGCATTTTTTCTCGGCGGCTAGCTGGTCCTCGAAATGCACCCCCGCCGCGCCCGCCTCGATCAACGCTTTGGTCAATTCAAAGACGTGAAGCGGGCCGCCGAAACCCGCCTCCCCATCGGCAACGATGGGCGCGAACCAGTCAATCTCGTGCCGCCCCTCGCTGTGATCGATCTGGTCGGCCCGCTGCAACGTGGCATTGATGCGGCGGACCAACTGGGGCGCGCTGTTGGATGGGTAGAGGCTCTGGTCGGGGTACATCTGCCCGGCCAGGTTGGCGTCGGCGGCCACCTGCCAGCCGCTCAGGTAGATGGCCTGGAGGCCAGCCCGTACCTGTTGCAGGGCCTGGTTGCCGGTCAGCGCCCCCAGCGCTGCCACGTAATCGCTGGTCTGGAGCAACTGCCACAGGCGCTCCGCGCCCCGGCTGGCGAGCGTATAGGCAATCGGCACGGAGCCGCGCAGGCGCAGCACTTCCTCTGGCGTATAAGGCCGGGTGACGCTGGCCCAGCGGGGGTTGGTCGCCCAGTCGTGGCCTAAGCTGGCGGCCTCGGTCTGCTTGGTATTCATGGTTCCTCCTCCTCGTTGAACAGGTCCATGTGGTCGTGCCCCACCGCTCGACGGCATCTGCGCGCCGCGCAGACGGTCAGCTTTTGGGGCTGGGCGTTGGTACTATCACGGAGCGTGCCCCGGCGCTCCTGCGGCAGAGAGCCGTTGGCTCTCCTTATACGGTAAAACGTCAATCACTTCCCCGGCGGTGATCTGGGCTTGCAATGCCGCCCAGAATTCGACCTTGAACAGGTCGCCGTGATACTGGATGAAAATCGCCCGCAGGGGTGGCGGCAACCCAAGAAAGATCACCAGCTCCTCCGGGAACACATCGTTCTCGCCCACCGAAAACCACGGCTTCGACGAGATGTCTTCGTCCGCATCCTCCGCCTGGGGCATCTCCCGGAACTGGCAATCGGTCAGCAGGCACAGCTCGTCGTAGTCATAAAAGACAACGCGCCCGTGCCGCGTGACGCCGAAGTTCTTGAGCAGGATATCGCCCGGAAAGATATTAGTGGCCGCCAGGTCTTTGATCGCCTGCCCATAGTCGATCACCGCCGTGGTGGCGTGTGCGCTGTCCACTTGCTGGAAATAGAGGTTCAACGGCGTGAGCCGGCGCTCGGTGTAGAGATGCTTGATCACCACCTCGTCATCCTCGATCATCACGCTATGCGCGGCCACGTCGGCCAGTTCGGCCAGCAATTCCGGCGCAAACCGCGCTCTGGCGAAGCGCAGGTGCTCGAACTCCTGCGCGTCCACCAGGCGACCGCCCCGATCGTGCTTGAACACCAACTGGTAGCGGTGCATCACCTCGCGCCGGGTCGTCATCTTCGGGTAATCAAAGGTGTCCTTGATCACTTTGAAGACGACATCATACGAGGGGAGGGTGAACACCACCATTACCATCCCACGGGCACCGGGCGCGATCTGGAATTGGTCGGTCGAGTGTTCCAGGTGGCGCAGGAGATCGCGATACAGCTCGGTCTTGCCGTGCTTGTTATAGCCTAGCGAGATGTATAGCTCGGCCACCGGTTTCAACGGCATGATCGATTTTAAGAACTGGACCAGCGCATAGGGCTGTTCGACCTCGACGTGGAAGTACGCGCGGGCGAAACTGAAGAGGATACTGACCTCATCCTCCGTCAGGAGGACCGCATCGACATAGATGAGGGACGTGCTATTATGCAGCGCCAGCACCAGCGGCACATAGTGCCGGCCCGCACAGATCCGCCCCACGAGATACGCGCCCTGGTCGCGGTAAAACACCGCTTTAACCAATTCGATTCGTTGAATCGGCTGCGGGGAATCGAAGGTACCCAGTGTGCGCTCGATCTCGGCGGCCACACGCGCCGTGTCCCGGTCCAGATCCTCATAAGGGCAGGCAAACCGGCAGCCCAGGAGGATTCTGCCGACCAGTTCCTGAGTGGAATCGCCCGCCGGGTAACTATTGTAGACCGCGATGATCTCTTCCGGCGCGGCGATCTGAAACTCCGTGCCGACGTACTCGATCGCGGGGTCGATCTCGAAGCGCGGCACCACGCGCATGGTGACCGAGTTGTAGAAGCTCTCGGCCACGTCCCAATCGGGGCGTTGGGCGAAGGCCTGCGTATAGATCGCTTTCACGGTGTGCCAGACGGCCTTGTCCCTTGCCTGCGTGCCCAGGGTGTACCGCAGTTCGGTGACGGTTCGATCCACAAAGGTTTTATAGAGATCCAGCCGTACTTCCGCGTCGGCATGCATTTGCAGCCACTCCCGCTGCTCAAAGCGTTGCTTGGCCTGGCGGGTGATCGCTTTGAACGCGGCATGGTAAAGGTCGAACGCCGCCTGGATCGCGGTCGCGCATTGATTCGCCAGGGCGTTGGAAGACTGTTCGATCATAGAGGTAGTGTACCATGTTTCCGCACTAATGACTAGGGTCGGATAGGAGCCGGGCAGGGCTGATGCATTCTCGGAGGATGGCTTTGTTGCGGT
>JBBSAN010000851.1:0-3296 GCA_038252265.1 Chloroflexia bacterium | reverse complement strand
GTTCGTGACCGTAATGGTCACCGTGGCAACACCGGTCAGCCCCTTGCTGTCAATAATCGTATAGGTAAAGGTGTCCGTGCCGGTGAAGTTAGCCGCTGGCAGATAGGTGAAGTTGCCGCTGGCGTTCATGGTGACCGTGCCGCCGCTGACGCTGGTCGCCTGGAAGCTGCTGAGCGAGAAGGTGTCGCCCAGGAACTCGGTGTCGTTGCCGAACACACTGCCCGCGACCTGGACGGCGGGGGTGCCCGCCGGGGGCGTGATGCCCACCGCCAGCAGGGTGTTGCCGACCGCCGCATAGCTATCGTCGAAGGCCAGGGGCGACACATCGAACGACCCCGCCACCAGCGTGGTGTTGGGGTCCAGAGTATCGTTGAAGACCATCCCGGTAGCGCTGGTGGTGCCGGTGTTGGTGATGGCGACGGTGTAGCCCAGGGTATCGCCAGCGTTGGCCCGCGTGTTGCCGTTGACATCCACCGCGAGCGAATAAACCTTGGTCGCCGTGATGGCGACCGCATTGGGCGCGGCGGGGAGCGCGGCGATAGGGGCGACGAGGGGAGCCGCCCCCGGCCCGCTTACGGCGGATTCCGCCGTGCTGGCCGATCCCGTAGTCCCGGCGAGGGGGAGTACGTTATTGCCCGGAGCCGTTGATGTTTCGGTGACCGAAGGTAACGCCGCTTGTAGAGGAGACAGACTTTGGTTGACTTGCAGGAGCACTAACAGAATGACTAAAAGCAGGGACCCAACTTTAAAGCGCGGATGGGGGCTGGGGGTCTTCACTGATTCTCCTTACCTCGTAATAAAAATTTCATGCTGGGCAGCGGGCGAGTTCAACAGCGGATGGAGGGCAGAGTTGGACAAGGGGCATCCAAAATACAACGGCCAACGAGGAGCCTACTGTTGGTATAATAGCGGATATGGGCCAGAGAGTCAATACATACAGAACATGACCTGGGAGCGGTTCATTCTCGCTCGTCCGGCGGAGAAAAGGACGCAATTTGCACCCTTGATGGAGAATGAACAAATCCTGGATGTATCGGGATCTGCCTGGAGGAGGCGCAGCCGTGGGCCGCAACGCGCCACCCCGATACCCGGAGCGGGGATGAGGACTACCGTCCGCCGAACACCAGCGATGAACATCAAACCACCCGCGCACGCTGCGGGTGGACCCGTCACATGGAACGATCTTGCGGTGTGTAGGATCCCCCGATGCTACATAGAGATGTATTGCGGAGATCGGCGGGCGGGTTACGCTATCCCGCGATCGGGTTCGCAATTGAACCGCCCGCCGGGGGGTCGATCCGCGCTGGTCCCATCGCCCCAGGCCAGGATAAAGATACTTGACATGATCACTATAATAGATTAGGGAGGGATAGCTAAACGACCGCGCCACCCGGATCCACCGCTGCCGCCAGGTACTATCCCAACGGATAGCCACGGCAACTATGCGCAGCAGCGGTAAGCAGGCGGCTATCTACGGGGCTTTGGCTAATAAGCTGCATAAAGGAGAGATTTATGGCCGAACCATTTTTAAGCGAGATCAGGATCATGAGCTTCGTTTTTCCCCCACAGGGCTGGGCATTGTGCAACGGCCAGTTGCTGCCGATCAATCAGAACCAGGCGCTGTTCTCCCTGCTAGGCACCACCTTTGGCGGCGATGGTCGCGTCAATTTTGCCCTGCCCGATTTGCGATCCCGCACGCCGATCCATGTCGGCGGCGGGCACACATTGGGCGAACGGGGCGGGGAGCAGGCCCATACGCTGTCTATTGCGGAAATACCGACGCATACGCATACGCTGACCGCCTCCAGCACCGATGGCAACGCCCCAGTCCCCTTTGGCCCGTCGGGAAACGTGCTGGCGCGCACGGTGAATCAGATCTATGGCCCCCCGACCAACCTGACGGCGACCATTGCGGGCACCGTCACTAATACCGGCGGCAGCCAGGCGCACCTGAACATGCAGCCGTTCCTGACCCTCAGCTTCTGCATTGCCCTGGTAGGCATTTTCCCGTCACCGAACTAGAGGAGAGTATCCATGGCGCAACCATACGTCGGCGAAATTCGAATGTTCGCAGGCAACTTCGCCCCGGCGGGCTGGATGTTCTGCGAAGGTCAATTGCTGCCTATCTCCGAGTACGACACGCTCTTTAACCTGATCGGTACGACCTACGGGGGGGACGGCCAGAGCACCTTCGCCTTGCCCGACCTGCGGGGTCGCCTCCCGATCCACCAGGGAAACGGCTTCATCCTGGCGGAGACCGGCGGGGCCGAAACGATCACCCTGACGGTCAGCCAGATCCCCGCCCACTCGCACCCGTTGCTGGCCTCGACAGACCTGGGATCCAGCCCGGATCCGGCGGGGAACGTGCTCGCCACCTCGCGCACCGCCGGGGTGGACCTCTACCTGGAGCAGACGCCTCCCAACGCCACCATGGCGGCCAACTCAATTAGTTCGGTCGGCGGCAGCCAGCCCCATGATAACTTCCAGCCGTATCTGTGCGTTGACTTCATCATTTCCCTGTTCGGGATTTTTCCGAGCCCCACATAGGAGGTATTCGTGGACCCATTTGTGGCTGAAATTCGCATTTTCCCGTTCAACTTCGCGCCCCGCGGCTGGGCCTGGTGCGATGGGCAACTCTTGCCGCTCTCGCAAAACACCGCACTCTTTTCCCTCCTCGGCACGACGTATGGAGGGGATGGGAAATCTAATTTCGCCCTCCCCGATCTCCAGGGCGGGGCACCGATGCATCCCGGCCAGGGGCCAGGCCTATCGCTGCACGATCTGGGGGAGACAGGCGGCAGCGATACGGTCTCCCTGCTCGAAAGCGAGATTCCGTCCCACAGCCATTCGCTGCGGGGCAACAACACGCTGGGCGATACCCCCGGTCCTGCCGGCAACGCGGTGGCCCGCTATGCCAATGCCTACCAGCAGACTACAAACGCGAACCTGGTCCTGATGAATGATAATTCCCTGCCGCCTGCGGGCGGTGACCAACCGCACAATAACCTGCAACCGTACCTGACCTTCTACTTCAACATCGCCATGCAAGGGGTCTACCCCCCCCGCACCTAAGCGCGGGCAGGACCTGGCCTGGCCGGCCGGCGGCCGGGGGAACACCCGCCGCCACAGCCGGGGCCAAACCCCCCAGGCGGGGGTGTGTTTTATATTATTGGCGGCTAGACACTAAACGCCCCCCGCCGGGGGGGTTTGGCCCCGGCGGGGGGGGTGGTTTTATGCCCGGCCGCCGGCCGGCCAGGCCAGGTCCTGCCCGCGCTTAGGTGCGGGGGGGGTAGACC
>JBBSAN010000850.1:0-3300 GCA_038252265.1 Chloroflexia bacterium | reverse complement strand
GTTTGAGACATACTGGCGGTCGGTTCAGGCGGCCCTGTTTCGTTTCCTGTTTCCAGAAATTGGACAGCCCATCATGGTTGTCGCTGTACTCTTGCCAGTATGTCTCAAACAGGCGGGTTTCGTCCTCGTGCTGCTTGCCCGCCTCCATGAAGACGTAGTTGCGGATCAGGTCTGAGGGTAGTAGGGGTACCCCCAGGTAGTTGAGCGTTTCAAAGATGACCTGCGGATCGTCCTGGGGCTCAAGCTCCAGTTGAACCAGCACCAGGTAGCGAGTCAATGCCTCATATATGGCAGTAAGACGTGCCGTGACCTCGGACACATCCATCACTGTATTATCGTCTATCGGCTTCCCGTTATTGGTAGGCAGAACATAGTCGTTGATAGCCTTGTAGAAGTAGAAGTAAGACTCCACCAGCCGAGGGCGGGGCTCAGGGTACCGTCTGCGGGGAAGCTTAACAACAGGGTGCATCTTCGTCAGTTCTTCCGGTGAGCCTGCGGTGAACACATCGGTGAACACCTTGCGGTCAGCGTTAGTGGGCCATACTTTGTACTTCTGCTCGTTCTCCCCGAGGTCGTTCTCGGTGATCTTCACCAGGCGCTTGTGTAGATTTTCCTGGTTGTAACGCCTGGCAAAGTCGCGGAGGGCAAACAGGACTATCTGCAACGTCGTAAGCCGCTGCTGCCCATCGATGATTTCTCGAGTGGAGAGGTCTTTGCCATAGGTATCAACGAGGTCAAGCACCACTGCGCCCAAGAAGTGGGTGCGCAACGAGGCCTGCGAGTTGGGGGGACACTCGAGCCACTGGTCTGCCTTCAACGTGATATCTTCCCACAGGGCATTCCACTGGCGATCTCGTTCCCATACGTACTCGCGCTGGAAAAGCGGTACCAGGTACCGGCGTTCCATCTGGAATATATCGAACACGTTCATTGTGTTAGGCCGCATGAAAACCCTCCGTATCTATTGCTCTGAACCTGAACGACACCCACCTCTAGTTTGTTCTCTGCATCTTCCACATCTCTGCGACGACCATGATATTACCTCTGCGGTGAAATCATTCAGGCGCAGTGCCGTGGGCCAGCAGATCGGCCAGTTCGTAGTTGACGCTGGTCGCGCCGAATTCCGGTTCGCATGGATTGGTCATCAGCAGTATAGCAGGGGCGGGGCAGTGGGCTTTCGACCCGATTACTACTATGGATAGGTTATAAACGATTACTGCCGTCTGGTCAAGCGTCGGGCAGGGCGTGCGCCGGGTTCGACGGGTACAGGATGTAGATGAACGATTGCACGTCGATCAGGTCGCGCGGCTTCAGGTCGTGCAGCGCGGCAAACAGCGCCTGGGCCAGCACCTGGATCTCGGCGTAGGCTGCCGCCGTGGGCCGGGTGCTCCAGGTCAGGTTGCTGTGCAGCGCCTGGAGCAGCTTCTGGTACGGATCGGGCTTGACGAAGATGTGCGTCGCCGGGTCATGGAGCATCAGGAAGTAGGTCGCCGCAGGCCAGACGCCCTCTTTGGCCGTCGCCAGCGCGGCGACCCACATCTCGAAGCGCAAGGGGAACGGATCGGCGCCATACAGCAGCCGATAGATCCGGTGGGCCAGCGGCTCGGCCTCGGCGTTGTCCAACGCCTGCACATCCCACTGGTTCAGCAGGTTGTTGATCTGCCCATTATAGGTGCCCCGCGTGGCCCGCAGAATGTCCGCCTTGATCGCCGCGAACTCGCCGTCCGCCAGTTGCTTATGCAGCTTCTCCTGGCCCAGCACCTCGTGCATATAATCTGCCGCTGCCCGCTTATATTGTGGCTCCAGCGCCTCATAAGCCGGGTCGGTAAAGCTGGGGAAGTGCGCGGCGAACCGCTCCACCAGCCCGGCCAGTGCCGCCGGGTCCACCAGTTGCGTGCCGGTCAG
Organism: Chloroflexia bacterium; assembly: GCA_038252265.1. Taxonomy (GTDB): domain Bacteria; phylum Chloroflexota; class Chloroflexia; order QHBQ01; family JAICKM01; genus JBBSAN01. The sequence goes on along the minus strand of JBBSAN010000850.1, from coordinate 1,395 downwards.
CCCGGCCTTGCTTGTTCGTCTGGTCATGGGGCCTCCTCTCCGATCTCCGCGTCCTCCGTGTCTCTGCGGTGTCTTACCGCCGCTCGGCAGGCACCTGCGCCGGGGGGATCGCCGGGTCCGGCTCGGCGGCCAGCCGCTCCAGCAGCCACATGCGGATCAGGGTCTGATAGCCGATGCCGCGCCCGTGGGCTAGCGCCTTCAACCGGGCAATCGTCGCTTCATCCAGCCGCAGCGAGATGAGCGTCTTGCGCGGGCGCACATCCCGAAACTGGACATCCACCGGCGTGGTCTCATCCCAGAACTCGGTAGCACTATGCGTATCCCAGAACTCCGATTCTTCTTGTTCACTGGCAAATTCCGGTATCTTCGCCATCGTTGTGTCCCCTCTCTATCGCGGTCCCGGTTACTTGCGTCGGAAGGCCGCCCGTTCGCTGCTATCCATATCGCGCGCCGTAATCACCCGCACATAGCGCCTGTTCCAGACAAAGACCACGAACAAGTACCGTCCGCTGTCGCTTTGGCTGAACAACTGATACTTGCCGTCTCGCACCCGGCGTACTTGCTGAGGATGGTTAACGAAGCACTCTTCTACCTCGACCGGATCGACTCCGTGCTTGACGATGATTTTCTCCACCACCCAATCGAGCCATTCAAACCCCTCAATATCGTCCAGCGCAGGAGCCATCCCATCCTCCGGTCTGTATATATATTATATATACACAATAATCGTTCGCGTTGCAAGCGGTTCGTTGCACCGCCGAGACGCGGAGGGCACCGAGACTCTGCCTCCTCGGCGTCTCGGCGGTGCTAACTCGGCTCGCTAGATCGCCCCAGCAGGTCGCCCAGGTCGTAGGTCACGCTGGTGACCCCGAAATCCGGCTCGCGCCCGACCAGGCGGCGCACGTAGCGCGGTGGCCCGGCCTGATCCCCGTCAATCTGCACAATCGCCAGGATCCACTTGTCGGGCTGGTTAAAGGCGGCGCGAATCTCGTTGACGGTGAGGGTCACCGTGCGCGCCTCCACCACCCGCCCCTTCACCTCGATGAAGCGTAGATTTCCGGTGCCGGGGATCTTGGACTCGACATCCCAGCCCTTTTTATCATCGCCCACATCCTGGGGCTCGTAGTGGAGCGCCGCTTCCGCCGCCATCACCGCGTCCATCGCCAGCCGCTCGATGCGTCGTCGGGCCTCTGGGCTGCCTGCCCAGTCAGGCACGAGATCCGGTTCAGGCTCCGGCATGAGCTTGCGTAGCAGCCCGGCGGGCACCACCAGCGCCCCGCCGATCACCACCGGCGGGAGGGCCGACAGGTGGCGTTCCTGCTCCAACTCTTCCATGCGCGCCCCCAGCCGGGTCTGCAAGTCGTCGGCGCGCCGCCGCGCCTGGCCCGAATTCAG
>JBBSAN010000849.1:0-3313 GCA_038252265.1 Chloroflexia bacterium | reverse complement strand
CGGGGCTGTCCAATGCGGCTGAGTCGCGGTCACACGCACCAGGAGCGGACGCAAGCAAGCACGGGGCGGGAAGCGCCCCACGTCACCCGCCTCGGCGGGGAGCGTACAAGCCACGGGGCCTCGGCCCCAGTGGTACTTCACAGTGACTTCTCCTCATTCCACCTTTTTCCGCGAAGAGTTGTAGTGCCCGTTTTTCTCGATCAGCATCACGACCGCGCTCACGCGCGGCTCTCCTGATGTTCTCCCTTGCCGCATCGGTGACCACTCGGTTACGAGCCGCGTCACCTATGAGTTTGCGGGTGTGTGCGCTTTTTGGTCTTCCCTTCAACAGCTCGCTGATATGGGCACGGCTCTCGGGTGCGCTCATCCGGGCGCGCATATACTCTCGCCTTCGCTCAATTGACTCCGGGGACCACTCGCGCCGCCGGTTGGCTTGCCGAATGATCTCTTTGCTGGCGTCTGTCCCCATGCGCGCCTTCATCGCCTGACTTATCCTCTGACGGGTTTCCGGCGACGGATTCGGTAGTCCTTCTCCACCAGCAGTCCCGTTCGTTAAATCAGCCCCCATCGCACGATATTCCGCAATCCAGTACGCCTCTCGCGCAACATCATCAGTTTCCTGTAGAAGCACGATCGCAGGCGTAAGAGCCTGCGACAAGAGGTTCCGTATCCATGCGGCCCGATGTGTTTGCTCACCAGCCTTTGCTACCGCTATATGTGCGCTCAGGCGACGTTTCAGGATTTTAGACGTAATACCGATGTAGCGAATAGCCCCCGTCCTGGGATCAACAAGAGCGTATATCTTGTTCATTACTTCTTCCCTCCAGATGTAGCCCGCCCGATGCTCAACCGGGCAGGCCGGTCAGGCCACCGCGTGCTATAGAAGTGGATGAACAACCATAACAGCGGCCACAACGCAACGGCGAAGCCAAGCCCGAACAACTCCCACCAGCCTGCGGCCACAAAGAGCGGATGGATGACGACACAGTGGACCCCGACCAGCAGACTCCGTGTGCCGATGGCCGGTACCAGCCGGTGAAAAAGCTGGCGGCTCCCACTGCGGACGCCGGTGGCCGCTCCTTGTAATGCTCGAACCATGGTCCCTCCTTTCTTAACGGCGATGCCTTTCCTAAAATCGGATTCGCCACCATTTAGCGGCGGTTTTCCCCGGATTTTTACCACTTGTACATCGCGGTGCTTCGTGCGGGGCACCTGGGGCTGTGGGGCTTCGCCCCGTTTACTCCGGATCTTTCCCGCTTTTACCGGTCTGCGCTTTAGCTCCAGCCACGCGTGGGGGCGTGGCTCGGCGCAGTGGGCGGAGTTCTTCACGGCGGCACCACCGCAAAAGCGGGCTGCCGTCTGGACAGAGAAAGGCGACCCAGACACGTCCCCCCTGGCAGGCGGCCACCGTCCCATACGTACTCCGGCGACGACCCTGCTGGGTGATCCGGTGCTCTAGCACCGGATCACCTGTCTGGATGCGACTCACTGGGCGATCAACGGGGTCGGATCGAGCAGGGTGATCAGCGTGTCCAATTCGTCGTTAAACGTTACCACTAGGCTCGGCGGCAGCTGCGGATCCCGTAAGCTGTGAAACGTGGTGGCGGCGGGCGCCGTCGCCGCCACCAGCATGCGCTGGCAACCGATGACCGTGGTCAACAAGCGTTGGTAGATGCGGGTATCCCACCATAGACGGAAGGTGTGCTCGGGGCCTGTTGGGGGCCGGACCCACACGGTGAGCCGGGCCCATTGGGGCCCCCGGCCGGGTTCGGTGTTGCTGGTGTCCCACGCGGAGGATAGCGTAGGGAGGGGGGGTTCTGCCTGTTCCCGGCTACTGTGGCTACATGCCATGCCGACTGGCCGATCCTCCGCCGCGATCCAGAAGACGGGCCAGATCTGCGCGTTAATGACGCAGAGGCGGCCGCCTGCGATCGGCCAGGTAGTGGTCGGCAGGGCGGGCGCGAAGGGTTGGGCGGATGGGCCTTCAACAATCAGCGGACTGGGCTGCTCCAGCCCTTTATCGGGGTGTGGCATTATTCCTTTACCTCCGTATGCATGCGGGTAGGTCACCCTCGAAGTGGATCCTTTGGTAGCGACCCCTCCTTATATCTAGTATCTGTTGGGGGTCCTATTCCCCTGGAAACAATCCCCTCGCCATCCCGTAACTGCATCGCGAGGGCATCGCATGCGCCAGCGCGGGACCGGGGATCGCTCGGGGGCACGCCCGCTTACTGTGCATCCGGCGTGAAAGGTGGGCGGCGCTCGACCACCAGCCGGAGATCCGGTGGGGGATGCAGGGTCATCCCCAGGACGGGGGCGGGGGGGCGCGCTCCGGCTGGGAGATGGAACCGGACCTGCTGCGCGATGGTGGCCAGGCACAGGGCCCCTTCAATTAAAGCAAAACCGGCCCCGATACAGGATCGTTCCCCACCGCCGAAGGCCAGGAAACCCGCCTGCGGTCGCCAGCTGGGTCGGGGATCGTGGCGCGTCGGATCGACGCGGTCCGGGTCGGGCCAATAGCGGGCGTCCCGGTGCAGCATGTAGGTCATGATCATCAGCGAGGCCCCGGCCGGCAGGTGGTACGGGCCGAGCTGCGCCGGGGTGTGCGTCTGCTTGACGATGAGCGCCGCCGGGGGATAGAGGCGCAACGCTTCTTTGAACACCTGCACCGTATACGGCAGGCGGGCCAGATCGGCATACGTGGGCAACCGCCCGGCGAGCACCGTATCGAGTTCGGCCTCCAGCTGCGTCGCGATGCTGGGATGCTGGGCCAGGAGGAGCACCGTCCAGGTGAGCGCGGTGGCGGTCGTCTCGTGCCCGGCCAGGAGAAAGGTCATGGCCTCATCCCGGAGTTGTGCATCGGGGACGCCCGCGTCCTGGAGGAGGGTGAGGAGATTCCGGGGCGGGGCCGCGCCGCCGGGCGGGGCTATCTCGGGCGGTTGCTGGGGGGCTGCTAATACCTGGGCGACGGTTGCCCGCAGCGCCGCTAAGTGCCTGAGATAGCGGCGATTGCGCGGCGTGGGGACCGCGGCAGGGGGAGTCAGGGGGTGACTCATTTGCCAGGCAATATGGTCGAGCGCCCCCCGCAACGCCTGCCGGACCGCCTCAGCTGCGACTCGGTCGATCGTGGTCCCGAAGAGGGCCTCCGCCACAATCCCCCAGGTCATGGTCGTCATCGCCGTCCCCACATCGAAGGAGTCGCTGGCCCACCAGGTGCGCTGGCATTGATCGGCCCAGCGCACCATGCTCGCCGCGTAGCTCTGGAGCCGGTCATGACGAAAGATGGGGGCGATCTGTTGACGCTGCGGCCGGT
>JBBSAN010000848.1:0-3319 GCA_038252265.1 Chloroflexia bacterium | reverse complement strand
GCGCCCCCCCCCCGGGGCCCCCCCGATGGGGGGTCGCCCGGGCGCGGCGTTTGGAGTTGGGGGGGGGGTTGGGGGTTGGGGGGTTGGTAATGAGCGTGAACGGCAGTCGCGGTCAACGGATTTTTGGAACGGATGACACGGATGCGGTGTAACAAGTAGACTGGTGGGGCCGAGTCCCCCTCGCCTCGCGTGAGCGGGGAGAGGGGACAGGGGTGAGGGGCGCGCAGGCGTCCGACCCGCCGAGGAAAACCAGATGAGTGACATCATCACCGGCCAGGCGATCAACACCATCCTCCGCCTCGGCCTGGACCCGGCGCTGCGGCAGGCGGGCTACAAACGCCACGCCCACACCTTCCGCCAGGAGTTGCCCGATGGCGTCTGGCGGGTGATCAACGTGCAGGGTAGCGAAGGGGATGCAGGCACGCTGAGTCAGTTGACTCTCAACCTGGGCATCCACTATCCCCTGGCGCACGCCGTCAAAGGGCAGCCCCCGTTGACAATGCCGCCGAAGGAATGGGATTGTGAACTGCGCCGCCGCATAGGGCGGATCATGCCCGCCCCGTTCGACCTGTGGTGGCACTTTGACGAGCAGTCGGATTTGCAGGCACTTGCGGCGGAGGTGGTCGAAGTCTGGCGCGAATACGGCGAACCCTGGCTCCTCCGCTACAGCGATCTGCGGACGGCGCGGGATGAGATCGGGGCGCAGGGGGACGATCTGTTCGCCGTTGTCGCCAGCCTGGCGCTGGGCGAACGGGATGCCGCCCAGCACTGGTACACCCTCTGGCGGGCCGACCCGCGCCGCGCCAATCAGCCCACGCCCGCCTGGGTCGAACGACTGGGGCTGGACGCGGAGTCCCCGGCCTAAGCGCAGATGCACAGAACGGCCAGAGGCAGTATACTTTAGGACAAGGCGGCAGCGGGGCACGCCGCAATTTAGGCCAGAGGAGAACCGAATTCATGACCGAACGACCCACCCGCGACGGAGCCTGGGGCGCCGCCGCCCACGACTGGGCCGAGGCTCAAGAGGGCACCCTGCGCCCGCTCTTTGAGGCGGTGCTGGACGCAAACAACATCGGGCCGGGCAAGGCCGTGCTGGATGTGGCCTGCGGCACCGGGCTATACCTGACGCTGGCGGCGGCGCGAGGGGCGACCGTGGCCGGGATCGATGCCTCGGCGGGGCAACTGGCCGTCGCCCGCGAACGGCTGCCGGATGCCGACTTGCGCGAAGGGGAGATGGACGACCTGCCCTTCGCGGACGGGCAATTCGACCTCGTGACCCTCTGCAATGCGCTGCAATACGCGGCGGATACAGTCACGGCGCTGAAGGAGATGCGCCGCGTGCTGCGGCCCGGCGGCACTATCGGCATCCTGATGCAGGCCCGCCCCAGCGGCGAGACGGCAGGCGCGGGGGTGTTCTTCACCGCAATTGCCCCGTTCCGCCAGCCGTCCTCCGGCAACCCGGCCTCGCGGGCGATCATGGGCCAGGAGGGCGCGCTGGAGGCCGCTATCCAGGCGGCAGGGCTGACCATCGTGGACACCGGCGAAGTCGATACCCCGTGGGTGTATCCCGACCTGGACACCGCCCTGCGCGGCGCGCTCTCGTTCGCCCCCGGCGTGCGGGCGCAGCGCGTCTACGGCCCGGAGCCGGTGCGCGCCGCCATCACCGAGGCCTTCGCCCCCTATCGCGCCGCCGACGGCAGCTATACCCTACCCAGCCGGGGCCGTTATACGCTGGTGCGGGAGGCGTAGCGTGTGAAACGTGATGCGTGATGCGTGATGCGTGATGCGTGATGCGCGACCATAAACATGGACTATAGCTCACGTTTCACGTTTCACGTTTCACGCATCGCTCATTGCTCATCGCTCATTGCTCATCGCTCATTGCTCATCGCTCATCACTCGTCACTCAGCACTAGAAAAGAGAACCGGCCATGCCTGAAACCGATAAGACGACCCAGATCCCCACCAACGGGGTGGCGCATGACGACCTCTTCCCCACCGACGATCTGCCGCCGGTACTGAACACCCCCCGGCGGCGGTGGGGGCTGCGCCAGGGCCTCGTGGCGGCGGCGGTGCTGGCCGTGCTGGCGGTGGTCGCGTTGGGGTTGTGGCAGGTGGCCGCCCCGCAGAGCACGGTGCAGACCGCCGCCGTGCGCCGCGACACGATCATCTCCAGCGTGGAGACGAACGGCAAGCTGGAAGCGCAGACGGTGGCGAAGGTCGGCTTCCGCAACGGGGGGCGCATCACCACCATCCGCGTGCAGGAGGGCGATACCGTCGCCGCCGGGCAGGTGCTGGCCGAACTGGACACCGCCGCGCTGAGCCGCAGCCTGAATGAAGCCCAGGTCCAACTGCAAATCTCCCAGCTACGGCTCCAGCAGGCCGAGGACGGCCCACGCCCCGAAGAACTGCAATCGGCCACGGCAGACCTGGAAGCCGCCACCGCCCGCCTGAACACCGCGCAAAGCGGGGGCCGCGTGCAGGATATCGCCGCTGCCCAGGCCGCGCTCGACAGCGCCAACGCCCGGCTGGCGGCGGCGCGAACGGGCGCGACCAAAGACCAGACCGCCGCCGCCCAGGCCGCGCTCGATGAGGCCCAGGCCAGCTATAACAAGGTGAAAGCCGGGGCGAGCAAGGACGACATCGCCGCCGCCCAGGCCGGGGTGCGCGAGGCTCAGGCCAATCTCGACAAAGTCAAGCTGGGGGCCACCAAAGAAGATCTTGCCAGCGCCCAGGCGGCGGTGAGTGAGGCCCAGGCCAACCTGGACAAGGTGAAAGCGGGGCCGACCGCCCAGGATCTCGCCAGTGCCCAGGCCGGGGTCAGCGCCGCCCAGGCTAACTACAACAAGATGCAGGCCGGGGCCAACCCGGACGACATCGCCGCCGCGCAGGCCGGGGTGCGCGAGGCCCAGGCCAATTTCGACAAGGTGAAAGCCGGATCCACGGCGCAAGACCTCCAGGCGGCTCAGGCCCGGCTCGACTCGGCCAAGGCGAACCGCGATCAGGTGTCGGCCAGCGCGTCGAATACCAAAGAGCAGGCCCGCATCCGCTGGGAACAGTCGGCCAACGCCGTGCGCGATGCCCAGGATAGCTACAACCAGATCGCGGACGACAACCAGCGCCGCTATGGTGACAACCCGCCGCAGACCGCCAAGGATGCCGAAAGCCGCGCCCAACGGGCAATAGAGGACGCCCAGGGGACGATGGAGCAAGCCCGCCTGGCCTACGAGAGCGCCAAGCAAGAGGAGATCGCCGCGCTTCAGGGGGCGGACAACAGCATCAGCGAGGCGCAATCGGCGCTGGACAAGCTGAAGGCCGG